>JBFJZP010000251.1:0-5163 GCA_041622095.1 Burkholderiaceae bacterium
CTTGCGCGACGCGGGCGTGGACATTCTCACCGTGATCAATACCCCGTTGGAGCGCGCCCGGCTGTATTTTCGCCACCGGCCGTCGCCGGTCGTGTTGCTGAGTGATCCGGACTGCGTGACGCACAAGGCCTTCGGCGTGCCGCATATCGAGTTCGTGCCCGAAGACGGCGAAGAAAAGCTGCAGTGGCCCTATACCGCCACCCAGGCTCAATTCATGGCGGCGCGCCACAATCCGGATGGCCTGCTGCCGGCGCCCATGCAACCGATGGAAAGCAATTTCGCAATCAACGCCAGGGAAGGGTTCGAGATGCTAGAGGCCGACAACGCCATTCTTGCCACCCACGGCACCCAGCTGGCGGGCCACTTCCTGGTCGATCGCGACGGAATTGTCCGTTGGACGCAGATCGAGGCGCCGGAAGGCCCGAATGACCTGGGGACAATGCCGAGCGCGGCGCAGATCCTCGCCGCTGTCGGCAGCCTCGCGCGCTGATGCGTCAGCACAGGAACGGAAGCACCACCAGCGAGTCCCGGTCCAGTCCCGCGTCGGCGCACACCGCGTCGGCCCTGATGAAAAAAGCCTCCGCGCGCGCGTCCTCACCCTGGTCGAGATACACGGTGGCCATGCCTTCCAGGCACGGAAACACCAACTGGGGTTCGCCCATTTCTTCGGCCAATCCCAACGCCTCCTCGTAATAACGCAGCGCAAGCTCCGCCTTGCCGTGACACTGGTGGATCTGCCCCAGCACGATCAGCGGCACCGCCAGGTGGTCGATCTGGCCCAACTGTCGATCGAGGTCGATGGCGGATTGCGCCGCCTGCAGACCCTGGTCGTCGCACCGTTGCGTGAGGGCGCAATACGCTACCGCGAGATTCGCATACAGGCGCGACTGAAATCCCAGGTCACCGATCTTCTTGGCGGTCTCCAGACCCAGCTGGCAGGTGGTGACGGCGCGCCCTGGGTCCAGCGTCGCATACAGCACACCGAGATTGGCATAACTGCGACAGGCTGCCTGCAACAGACCGGCCTCCTGCGCCACCGCGACGCTGCGTTCGATCTGCGCCACGGCCTCCGCGGAACGGTCGAGCCGGGCCAGCGCGGCGCCTAGGGTATTGAGTGCGTGGGAAATGGCGGCTGCCGCCGCCCGGTGGGCGGCAGGATCGTCCCGGCCTCGCTCGGCTGCGCGTTCGGCCTGTCGCAACGCTCGTTCTCCCCATTCGGCGGCGCCCTGGTTGTCTCCGGTTCGAAACGAGAGCCGTCCCATTTCCTGGCACAAGTGGGCCAGCTCGATGTCGGCTTCTATGTCGCCGTCCACCGCCGCGCCCTGCAATAGCCGCAGGCCTTCGCGCAAACAGCCGAAACTGCGCTCGCGCTCTCCCGCGTCCCAGTGCAGGCCTGCCAGCTTGCGCTGCATGCGTGCCTCGCGCACCGTATCGCCGGTCGCGCCGGCCCACGCGAGTACGGCGCCAAACTGCCTGCGCGCGTCCTCGCGGCGGCCGATGGGGCCCAGCAGATCGCCCATATGTTCGCGGATGCCGCTGATGGCCTGGACATCATGGTCGGCGTCGGCCTCCAGGATGCACAGGGAGCGGTCGTAATAACGCAGTGCATCGTCGTTGGCATAGATGCCGCGTGCCCAGTCACCGGCGCACGCCAGGTAACGTGCTCCGCGCGCCTGATCCTGGCCGTGGCTGAAGTGGTGGCACAGGGCATCCAGGTCTTCCAGCCGCGCCGGGTTGGTTCCGTACAAGCCTTCGAGAAAATTGCCGGCGCGTTGGTGCAATTCGGCCCTCCGGCGCAGCAGCAGGTTGTGGTAGGCCACTTCATGCGCCATGGTGCTGGCAAAGCGGTATCGTTGCACCGGATCGTTTGCCGCCGGGGTACCGGCAGCCCGGACCGGGAGCAGCAATTCAGTGTCGCAAAGCATGGCGAGCGAGGCCGGGTCGCCCGCGTCCTCGTCGACCGCCACCAGTTGAGCCCATTCGAACTCAGGGCCCAGGACGGCAGCACTCTGCAAGGTGCGCCGCGCCGGCCCTGGCAGACGGTCGATACGCGACAGCAACAGACCCTCGATCGAAGAAGGCACCTCCACGGTGCCGGTCGACGGTGTGCAGCGCCAGCCATGCCCGTCGCGCGTCAGCACGCCATCGGATATCAAGGAGCGCACCACCTCTTCGAGGTACAGGGGATTGCCACCGGCCTGTCGGACGATGCGTTCGCGCAGTTCAGGGCCGATCGGGTCGGCAGAGGCCCCGCCGAACAACGCGGTGAGCTGCGCTTCAATCGCCGCATCCGTCAAGGGCTCCAGCCGCACGACCATGTGGGGAGCCCGTCCGAAGCCCAGCGCTGCAGGGTCGAACACCGGCCGGCCACTGAGCACCACCAGCAGGGGCCGCTGATACAGCCAGTCCGACAAGGTCACCAGGCCTTCGATCGACGCAGCATCCGCCCATTGCAGGTCCTCGACCAACAGCACCAGAGGACCCTGGGCGAGGCGGCGCTCGAGCACCGTGCGCAGCGCCATGAAGATCTGGCGCTTGAGTCGCTCCGGTTCAATCTCGCTCAGCTGTCCGATCGCCTGCAGGCCCAGGATGTAGCCGATGATCGGGACGACCAGCGCCACCTCCACATCCCCGGCGCCAAGGCCACGCAAGCCTTGCTCGACCTTGTCGCGCGCCTCGTCCAGCGAGTCTGCTGACCCGATGCCATAGGCTTCGCGGAACAGGCCGGCGGTAACGCCGTAGGGTCGCTGGCCCAGGGGCGAACACACGACGCGGCGCACCGCAGTTTGGGCGAACTGCTTGGCCGTGACGATGTGCTCCAGCAACGCGTCGACCAGCCGCGTCTTTCCCATACCGGCTTGCGCAACCAGGCTCAGGACGTGTGCCTGGCCACCTTGCGCAAGTTTCGCAGCATCGACCATGCGCGCCAGATCGTTTTCACGTCCGACCAGCGGGGCCGTGAGCCCATGGGCCGCAAGACCGCGCAAGTTGTGCGGCTGGTCGATGGCGCCCAGCAGTCGATATACCGGAAACGGCTCGGTCTTGCCCTTTAACGTGAGGCTTCCGCCGGACTCGAACGCGAATGCGTGCTGGGTCAGTAGAAAGGTTGCGCGACTGACCAGCGTCTGCCCCGCCAGCGCGGCGGACTGCAGGCGCGCCGCCGTGTTCACGGTGTCACCGGTGACGGCATAGGCCGCATCTGCCGCCGCTCCGAGATTGCCGGCCACCACCCGACCCGAATTGATGCCGATGTGCAGCGTGAGCGGGCGGCCGAGCCGGTGGCGCCAGCGCTCGCTCAGTGTGGCCGCAGCGGCATGCATGTCGAGCGCTGCGTTCACGGCGCGCCGCGGATCGTCCTCATGCGCCAGGGGTGCGCCAAACACCGCCATGACTGCGTCACCGACGAATTTTTCGACGAACGCGTCGTAGTGCGCGATCACGCTCTTCAGGGCGCCGAACAGGTCGGTCTGCAATGTGCGCACGTCCTCAGGATCCAGCCGCTCGGCGATCGAGGTGAACCCGGACAGGTCCGCGAAAAGCACCGTGGCAGATCGGCGATCCGCTTGCGGGACGATGGGAGATTCCGCGACCGCTGCGGTCAATTTGCTCCCGCATCCCGGGCAGAACGCGAAGCCCGAGGACACGTCGAACTGGCAATTCGCGCACTTCATTATTTAATGCTACGCGCTAAACGGCTACAGGTGTTGCGACTACAGGTGTTGCGGTGGACAGGCTTCAGCGGTACCCGCCGGCAAGAACTGGCGCCTGACGCCACCTTCTGCGCCGCCAATTCAATTCGACGTGGTGGGGTTCGTCGGAAGATGACCCCCCAGGGCCGACCGTGGCGCCCCCGATCCAATAACTGCTGCGCAGAAGGCAGATGGAGACGTTGCAGGGCCGAATTCGGGTTCTCGCGGAAACTGCCGCGCCAGCCCTGCGTCCGGCGCTGTCCATGAAACTGCCCATACGAAACGACCCGCAGCACGAGGCTTGGAAACAAGGCAAGAACCATTCGACGGACATCGGTGGCTCCATTACGGCGATCGGTCACCGACGTCTTCGCCATTCAGGCCCGCATGCCAGGATCAGCCTGCGAAGTGGCTCCAACGGGTGCAGCGGACTGCGTGCTGCTAGGATGCAGAGATGACTCCCAGAAAGCGGCGCTTCGTTCTGCAGATCATTCCGTTCGGGGTCCTGTGGCTTGTCTTCGGCTTGATCTATGCGCTGATCGAAAAAGGTATTCTGGGGGACAGCACACACTATCCTTCCACCGGTAATCCCTACGATTTTTCGAGCGGGCTCATCTTGGGCCTGGTGTCGTCGACCTTCACGGGATTGACGATCGGCGTCTTCGAAGTGCGTTACCTCAAAAGGCTTTTCACCCGACAGAGCTTCGCGGTGAAAATTGCATGCAAGGCCTTGATGTACCTCACCATCATTACGGTCTTTCTGATCGTGGCGACGACCTTGAACAACGTTCAGAAGTTCGACACCACGATAGGTGACACGGTGGTCTGGCATAGCACCTGGAATTTCGTTTCGAGTTTCGCGTTCTGGAGCGTTGCCCTGTTCATTGCCGCGCTGATGGTGATCGCCTTGTTCTACTCCGACATCAGCGACAACATCGGCCAGGGTGTGCTCTACAACTACCTTACCGGGAAATACCACAGGCCGGTCGAAGAGGAACGCATCTTCATGTTCCTGGACATGAAGTCGTCGACGACGTTTGCCGAAAGGCTTGGGCATGTCCGGTACTTCGAGATGCTCAAGGCATATTACGCGGACCTGTCGGATCCCATCATCGATTACGCGGGAGAGATCTACCAGTATGTCGGCGACGAAATCGTCGTGTCCTGGACGATTGCCGAGGGCCTGCGGAACAACAACTGCATCCGCTGCTTCTTGGCCATGCGGGCGGCACTGGCCAGGCAATCGAGGCAATACGAGCTTGCGTACGGCCTGGTCCCGACGTTCAAAGCGGGCTTGCATTGTGGCAATGTCACAACCGGAGAAATCGGCGTGATCAAGAAGGACATCATTTTCACGGGTGACGTTCTCAACACGACTGCCCGTATCCAGGGCCTTTGCAACGATCATGGCGCCGAGATTCTTGTTTCGGGTCAACTGGCGAACAAGCTCGCGCCCGACCCATCGTTTCAGCTC
>JBFJZP010000252.1:0-5156 GCA_041622095.1 Burkholderiaceae bacterium
ATCCGAGCCGGCCGTCCCGATCAGTTGCAGACCCATGGCCTTGGCCCACTGGCAGGCAATCAGCCCGACGCCGCCGGCCGCCGCATGGAACAACACATGGTCGCCCGGTTTCAAGCCGCCTTGCGGCTGGGTACGCTTGAGCAGGTATTGCGCGGTCAAGCCCTTGAGCATCATCGCCGCGCCGGTTTCGAAGGAAATCGCGTCCGGCAACACACAGACCGTCTTGGCCGGCATCACGCGCGCTTCGCTGTAACTTCCCGGCGGGTTGCTGGCGTAGGCGACACGGTCGCCAACCTTCAGGTGGGTCACGCCGTCGCCGACCGCCTCCACGATGCCGGAGGCTTCCATGCCCAGGCGCAGCGGCATGGGCAAGGGATACAGGCCGGAGCGCTGGTAGACATCGATGAAATTGAGTCCGACAGCCTTGTGGCGCACTCGGATCTCGCCCGGGCCCGGATCGCCGACATCCACCCGCACAAGCTTGAGCTGCTCCGGGCCTCCGTTCTGGTCGATTTGGACGGCATTGACGGAAATGGTCGGCATAAGCGGATTCTCCAGAAAACAGGTGGTAAAAAAAAGCGCTGCCCGACATGGTGCCAGAACTCGCGTGCAGGCGTAATATCGCGGGAATAGGCTGTCATGGCGGGAGTGCGACGATGCAAACGCAAATCGGCATATCGATGTTGGCCGCATGGCTGTCGATTGTGACCTGTATGGCCGCGCAAGCCCAGACCCCCGCCCCGGCCGCCGACACCTTGATCGTCAAGCGCGCGACCCAGTTGCGCGAGTCGCCGGCAGAAGCTGCGCCAGCACTTGCCCCGCTGGCAGCACAAAGTACCGTGACCCGCCTGGCGGCGCGCAGCGGCCCCTGGATCGAAGTGCGCTCCGCGCAAGGTGTCAGTGGCTGGATTCACATGTTCGACGTCGGCACCACGCCGGTGGCACAAGGTGGCAACTTCGCAACCGGCGCCCTGCGGGGACTGAGCAGTCTGTTCGGCGGCGGCAACGCGCTGGCACCGACCCGCACCGCCACCATCGGCATCCGCGGCCTGGGCGCAGACGACATCACCAACGCACAGCCCAATCTCACCGCGGTCGCGCTGGCGGAGGCCTTGCGCCAGGATGCCACGCAGGCGCGCCAGTTCGCGACCGCCGCCGCATTGGCGCCGCAAGCGATCGATCCGCTGCCGGTGCCGCCCCGCCCCGCGTCGGTAAGTGCTCCGAACACCGGCGGCGGCCAGACGGAGCCCAAGCGATGACTTGCCCCATCTGCCAAGCCACCCCTAGACACCGGCTGGCGCGGCTCGCCGGCGCATGGGCACTGGGCCTGCTCACTGCGGCATCGGTGCCGGCCCAGAGCCAGGACGCCGCGCGTGCGCTGAACCTGTTCCAGCAATTGCTGCAACCCCAGCAGAACACCGCGCCAAGCCCGGTGCCGGTCAACCCGGCCGGTTTCCTCGGCAACGCCTTGTCCGGTGGCACGGCCAACCGCAATGCGGCCTCGGCAGCGGACCTGGTCGGCTTGTTGTCACAGTCCGCGACAGAGATCGACCAGACCCAGGAGATCGAGATCGGCCGGCAACTGTCGGCGGTATTGCTCGGCAGCAAGCCGCTGCATCCCGACATGCAGTTGCAGCGTTACGTCAACCAGCTCGGCCGCTGGATCAGCCTGCAGTCCGCCCGCCCCGACTTGCCCTGGACCTTTGCCGTGCTCGACGATGACGGCTTCAACGCGTTTGCCGCGCCGGGTGGATATGTCTTTGTCACCAAGGGCCTGATCGACCGGGTTGGTGACGAATCCGAACTGGCCGGCATCCTGGCCCATGAAATCAGCCATGTGGTGCGCAAGCACCATCTGGAGGCGATCCGCAAGAATGCCCGCGCCGGCATCGTCACGCAGCTGGTCGGCTCGCAGCTGAACAACAATCTCGGCGGCGCCTTGTCGGCGCAGCTGATCGGACTGGGCCGCAACCTGTATTCCAAGGGCCTGGACCAGGACGACGAATATGAAGCCGACCGGCTCGGCGTCGCGTTGTCCGCCGCATCCGGTTTCGATCCGTATGGGTTGGCCTCGGTGCTGCAGCAGTTGCGCACCGCCACGCCGGACAACCCGGTGTTCAGTCTGTCGCTGAGCACCCATCCACCGGCGCAATTGCGGATCGACCAGCTCGAGTGGGCGATGGGCAACCGGCTCGATGCGCTGAGCGGCAAGCCGGCTGTCAGCGTGACGCAGCGCATCGCGCTGCTGGCCGCCGTGCCAGCGACTGTGCCGACCGCCGCGCCGCGCACGCCACCAGCAACAAGCTTGGCCAAGCCGCCACCAGCGGTCAAGCTGCCGGCCAAGGCCCCGGCCAGCAGCAGCAAAAGACCCTGAGACCCGGCGCGCGGCGCTGCATCCGCTGCGCCGAGCCGGTCAGTCTCGCTTGCGTTCCGCCAGTGCCACGCCGAGTTCGCTGTGCAGCCGCCGCATCAGCATCCACACGATCAGCGCGACGAATGGAATCGCAACCGCCGCACTGCTCTCCGCGCTGAACGGCCAACCAAGGACGTGGCCAGCCTTGGCCACATAACTGACCAGACCGACGATGTAGTAGGTGATCGCCGCCACCGACAGGCCCTCGACCGTCGACTGCAGCTTGAGCTGCATCGCCTGGCGCTGGTTCATCGCGGTCAGCAGATCCTGGCTGCTTTGCTGCTGCTCGATCTCGACCCGTGTCCGCAGCAGGTTGCTGATACGCGAGACCCGTTGCGACAAGGCATCCTGGCGCCGCGCGGCCCATTCGCAGGTGCTGCGCGCCGGCGTCAGGCGCCGATCGATGAACTCGCGCAAGGTCTGCATGCCGGCCAGGCGCGACTCCGCAATGTCCTCGATGCGCCGGTCCACCAGTTCGAAATACGCAGCACTGGCCGACAGGCGCGAATGCGTCTTGGCATGCTGGCTCTCGATCTGCCCTGCCAGCCGGGTCAGCCGGTTCAGCAGCAAGGGCTCGTCCTGGCGGGTTGCGGTGCGGATCGACTCGGCCAGCTCGGCCAGTTCGCGCTCGGCAGTGGCCAGCACGTCGGACACATCACGCGCCGCCGGCAGGCCGAGCAAGGCCGCCATGCGGTAGGTCTCGATCTCCAGCAGGCGCTGCACCAACCGACCCAGCCGGCGCGGGGCGATCTCGTCGGTCAGCAGCAACATGCGCGAGAACCCGTCCGCGTGCAGCGCGAAATCGGTGTACAGGCTGGCGCGTCCCTCGGCCACGGTGGATGCGACCAGCGTCTCCTCCTGCAGCATCGTGCGCACCAGCTGCTCCGTCACCTGTTCACCCGACGGTGCAATCCACAGGTGCAGGCTCGCCAGTGCACGGCCCGGCAGACCGGCCAGCCAGTCGCGCGGCACCGCCTCGATCGCAGTCTGCGGCGCGCGGCCATCGAGCTGCGCCGGCGGCTGGACCAGAACGAAGGTCCAGGTGACGAACTCGGTATGTAATTCCCAGCGGATGCGAAACGCCCCGACGTCCAGGCGAAGGTGTGTCGCGCTGGCATCGGGCAACGGCAAATGGTGATCACGCAGCAAGCTGGCCAAATGCGCCCGGCTGGCCAGGCGTTGCTGCGCATCGCACAACATCACCACCCGCGATATCGCCTGCGGAGCTTCCATCGCCTCTGGCGGCCGGGCGTGCACTTCGTTGTGCAGTGACAGGCGAAGCGGATGTTGTGGCAGCAGTGGAGAATGTTGCATGTCGGGTCCTTGCAAGCGATTATGCGGGCATGCGGGGCGCCAAAAAACAACGGCACCCGAAGGTGCCGTTGCGCATCAAAGACTCTCCGTCAAGGGCTTACTCTTCGACGAAAGCCTCCTGGCGTTTCCTCTTGACCGCCGGCAGCAACACGATGACCAGCAGCAAGGCCGCCACCGCCAGCAGGCTGGCCGACAGGCCGCGGGTGACGAACACGCTCCAGTCACCCCGCGACAGCAGCAGCGCGCGGCGCAGGTTCTCTTCCATCATCGGGCCGAGCACATAACCCAGCAGCAAGGGCGCCGGCTCGATGCCGAGCTTGATGAAGGTGTAGCCGATGACACCGAAGATCGCCACCATCCAGATGTCGAAGGTGTTGTTGTTGGTGGAGTACACGCCAATCGCGCAGAACAACACGATCGCCGGGAACAGCCAGCGATACGGCACGGTCAGCAGCTTGATCCAGATGCCGATCAGCGGCAGGTTCAGCACGATCAGCATCGCATTGCCGATCCACATCGAGGCGATCAGGCCCCAGAACAGTTCCGGGTTGCTGGTCATGACCTGCGGTCCGGGCTGTATGTTGTGGATGGTCATCGCACCGACCATCAGCGCCATCACCGCGTTGGGCGGAATGCCCAGCGTCAGCAGCGGGATGAACGAGGTCTGCGAGGCCGCGTTGTTGGCCGCTTCCGGTCCGGCTACGCCACGGATGTTGCCCTTGCCGAACGGCACCTCGCCGACGCGCATCTTGGCCTTCTTCTCGATCGTGTAGGCGGCAAACGCCGACATCGTCGCACCGCCGCCGGGCAGGATGCCCAGGGCAGAACCGAGCAAGGTGCCGCGCAACACCGCCGGCACCATGTTGCGGAAGTCTTCCTTGGTCGGCATCAGGCCCTTGACCTCGGCCGCAAACACCTGGCGCTCGCTTTCATGCTTGCCCAGGTTGCTGATGATCTCGCCGTAGCCGAAGATACCCATGCCGATGACGATGAAGCCGATACCGTCGGTCAGCTCAGGAATGTCGAAGCTGAATCGCGCCACACCCGAGTTCACATCGGTGCCGACCAGGCCCATCAACAGGCCCATCAGAATCATGCCGACCGCCTTCAGGATGGAACCCGAAGCCAGCACGATGGCGCCGATCAGGCCCAGGATCATCAGCGAGAAATATTCCGCCGGTCCGAACTTGAACGCGACCTCGGTCAACGGCACGGCAAATGCCGCCAGCACCAGGGTACCGACGCAGCCGGCAAAGAACGAGCCCAGGCCGGCCGCGGCCAGCGCAGGGCCCGCCCTGCCCTGTCGCGCCATCTGGTAGCCGTCGATCACCGTGACGACGGACGACGCCTCTCCCGGCAGGTTCACCAGGATGGCGGTGGTGGAGCCGCCGTACTGGGCGCCGTAGTAGATGCCGGCCAGCATGATCAG
>JBFJZP010000253.1:0-5154 GCA_041622095.1 Burkholderiaceae bacterium
CACGCCCTGGAAGATGACCTTGCGATCGGTCCCCTTCATGTTCAAGACCCCTTTGTAACGCAACATGCGCGGGCCGTAAATATTGACGATCGCGCCCAGGAAGTCTTCCAGCTTGGCGGGATCGAAGGCGCGTTCCGAGCGGAACACGAAACTTTTCACATCGTCGTCGTGGTGGTGGTGGTGACCCCCGCCATGCTGGTGCGACGGATGGTCGCAGTGTTCGCCATCCGCATGGTCATGCGCATGACCGTGATCGTGGCCGTGAGCGTCTTCCTCCTTCAGGAAGTCCGGATCGATCTCCAGCTTGGTGTTCAGGTTGAAGCCACGCAGGTCGAACACGTCCTTGATCGGCACTTCGCCGAAATGCACCGCGGTCTGCGGCGCACGCGGGTTCATGTGCTTGAGCCGGTGCATCAGGGCGTCGACCTCGTCCTGGGCCACCAGGTCGGTCTTGCTGATGAAGATCTGGTCGGCGAACCCGACCTGGCGGCGCGCCTCCTGGCGGTCGTTGAGCTGGGTTGCCGCATGTTTGGCGTCGACCAGCGTCAGGATCGAGTCGAGCAGGAAACTCTCGGCGATCTCCTCGTCCACGAAGAAGGTCTGTGCCACCGGGCCGGGATCGGCCAGGCCGGTGGTCTCGATGACGATCCGGTCGAAATCCAGTTCGCCGCGGCGTTTCTTGGCGGCCAGGTCCTGCAAGGTGCTGCGCAGGTCTTCTCGGATGGTGCAGCAGATGCAGCCATTGCTCATCTGGATGATCTGTTCCTTGACGTCGGAGACCAGGATGTCGTTGTCGATGTTCTCTTCACCGAACTCGTTCTCGATCACCGCGATCTTCTGGCCATGGGCTTCGGACAACACGCGCTTGAGTAGCGTGGTCTTGCCCGAGCCGAGAAAACCGGTGAGGATGGTGGCGGGGATGAGGCTCATGGGGGGCTCCTGACGGTCTGAGGCTGTTTTGTGCAGGATCCGGGCCGCCTGCCAGCCCGGTGCGTTCAAAAAAGCAAGGTGGGGAGTGTACCGGCCAATTGCAAGCGCCTACTTGCGCATGATCATCAGGCCCTTGAGGTATTCCCCTTCCGGAAAGCGAATCGTCATCGGATGGTCGGGCGCGCCGCCGAGGTGGCCAGTGATGAAGCCGTCGACCCCGGCATCGGTGCCGGCGGAGGCCACGATTTTGTGGAACAGGTCCACGCTGATGCCGCCGGAACACGAAAAGGTGAACAGATAACCGCCGGGCTGCAGTATTTTCAGCGCCAGCCGGTTGATGTCCTTGTAGGCACGGGCGGCCCGCTCCGCATGGGCCACCGTCGGCGCGAACTTGGGTGGGTCGAGCACGATCGCGTCGAATGTTTCACCCGACGTTACAAACTGTCGCAACGCCGCATTCACATCGGCTTCCTTGAGCTCCGAACGCGCCGGGTCAAAACCATTGCGCTCCAGGTTGGTGCGTGCCAGTGCCAGTGCCGGCCCGGAGGAGTCGATCGACGTGACATGGCCGGCGCCACCGGCCAAGGCCGCCACGCTGAATCCACCGGTGTAGCAATAACAATTGAGTACCTTGGCAAAGCCGAGCTGGCGTGTCGTGTCGGCAAAGCGCGCGCGGCTGTCACGCTGGTCGAGGTAAAAACCGGTCTTGTGGCCTTGCGCGATGTTCAACGCCAGTTGCCAGTCATGTTCACGGATCACCAGGTCGAGCGGCCCGTCGCCACGCAACCAGCCGGTCTCTTCGGGCAGGCCCTCGAGCTTGCGGCTGCTGGTGTCGGAGCGTTCGTACAGCCGTTCGAGCCCGGTGTGGCGCAACAAGGCGTCGGCCAGCACCGCTTTCCAGCGCTGCGCACCCGCCGACAGGAACTGCGCCACCAGCGTGTCGCCATAACGGTCCACCACCAGGCCGGGCAGGCCGTCGGATTCGCCATGTACCAGTCGCATCGCATCGCTGTGGATGGCGAAACGGCTGCGCGCGGCGATGGCGGCAGCGCAGGTGGCGTCGAAAAACGCCGCATCGATGCGCTGGGCCGGGTCGAAGCTCCAGGCGCGCGCGCGGATCCGCGACTGCGGGCTGTATGCCGCCCAGGCGAGGAACTCGCCGTCGTGGGATTCGACCCGGACCGTCTCGCCGGCATCGGCGCCGCCGCGCGCAATGGCCGATTCGAAGATCCAGGGATGGCGGCGCAGCAAGGAGCGCTCCTTGCCGGGGTGAAGACGCAGAACTTTCATGGGCCCGATTGTCGGGCCTGCGCCGGCCCCGGGCCGGGTTTCAGTCCGGTTCGGACGCGGACTTGCGCCGCGCGCGCGGATGCGCCGCGTCGTAGGCCTTGGCCAGGTGCTGGAAGTCGAGCCGGGTATAGACCTGGGTGGTGGTGATGTTGGCGTGTCCCAGCAACTCCTGCACCGCACGCAGGTCGCCGCTGGACTGCAGCATATGGCTGGCAAAGGAGTGCCGCAACATGTGCGGATGCACCGGCACCGGCAGGCCGGCCCGCTGGCTGCGCCGCTGCAGCCGGTGCCAGATCGATTGCGCACTCAGCCGGCTGCCGCCGCGTCCGACGAACAGTGCCGCCTGCGCGCCGCGCAGGGGCAAGGTCCGCAGCGCCAGCCAGGCCTGTACCGCCGCCGTGGCCTTGGCGCCGATCGGCACGCTGCGCCGTTTCGACCCCTTGCCCAGTACATGGGCCTCGCCGGCATCGAGGTCGAGCCAGCCACGGGCCTGGCCGCTGGCCTGCACGTCCAGGCCGACCAGTTCGCCGACACGCAGGCCGCCGCCGTACAGCAGTTCGACGATGGCGCAATCGCGCGCTTCCAGCCAGGCGTCGCCGGCGTCGTCATGAAATGTGGCCAGTTGCACCGCATCGTCCACGCTCAGCGCCTTCGGCAGCGGTTTGGCAGCCTTCGGGGCCTGTACGTCCTGGGTCGGATCGGCGCTGATCAGGCCTTCACGGCCGAGCCATCGGTAGAAGCCGCGCCAGCCCGACAGGATCAGCGCGATGCCGCGTGGGCTGCGGCCCCGGCTGTGCATCTGCGCCACCCAGCGCCGGACATGGTGGTGTTGCACGTCGGCCAGTAGGACGCCGGCGTCTGCCGCGCAGCGTCCGAGCCGGACCAGGTCCAGCGCATACAGGGTCAGTGTGCGGTCGGCCAGGCGTTTTTGCACCCGCGCATACGCCAGGTAACGCGCGACCAGCGGATCGTCGAGCGCGCCGGTGGTTTCTCCGTCGAGGTCAGGGTCGTGTGCTTCGGCCATGGCCAGCCCCCTGGGTGCGCCGCTTCAGGCCGGCCGCAAGCGCCCCAGCGCCGCACTGGCGATGTCAGCCACATGTTGCAGGAAGTCGGTGCCCATGCCGCTGTTGAAACGCTGGCCGTCCGGCGAGGACAACACCAGCATGCCGAATGCCGGCTGTATTCCGGCGGAGCCGGGTTGGCGCAGCGACAGCAGTGCAATCGACGCGGCCGCAGTCGGGTCGGGCAACCAGGTCACCGCCTCGAAACCGGTGTTGACGCCACAGAACGGCTCGGTCAGCGAGTTGGCAAACAATTTCGCGTCTTCGGTGACATCCCGCGCAAAGGCGGCATCCTGGTACTCGGGTGCCACGCCCCAGACCTTGATCGTGACCTGCGGCACCGAGAACTGCTCGCGCACCTGTTCGGCGATCTGGTCCGGCACCGCGCTGGCGTCGGCGCCGCGAAACAGCGATGCCGACCAGCGCAGCAGCCGGTCGGACAACAAGGCGTTCTCGTTGCCGTGGCGGATCATGTCCATCAACCGGTGCTCGAGCAGCTTGATCTTGTCGCGCAGCATCTCTGCCTGGCGCTCCTGCAGGCTGACCGCTCGTTTGCTGTGCGGGCTGGTCAGGTGCACGCTGGCCAGCAGTTCCGCATGGCGCTCGAAAAAATCCGGCGTGTTGGCCAGGTAGTTGGCGATGTCGTCTTCGGTGATCGGGTTGGTGAATGAGGAGTTGGTCATGGTTGTTCAGGTAAAACGATTTCGCCGTCGAAGACGGTCTGGGCCGGGTCGGTCATCATGACGGCGCTGTCGCCGCCGTCCCATCGGATCGTCAGGCGACCGCCGTGGGTGGTCACATCGACCTGGGCATCGAGCAGTCCGAGCCGGATGCCGGCCACGACCGCCGCACAGGCGCCGGTGCCGCAGCTCAGGGTCTCGCCGGCACCGCGTTCGTATACCCGCAGCCGGATGGCATCGCGGCTGACGATCTGCATGAAGCCGGCGTTGACCCGCTTCGCAAATGCCGCATGGCCTTCGATCAGCGGGCCCAGGTTCTTAACGTCGGCGGTATCCACGTCGTCGACGATGCATACCGCATGCGGGTTGCCCATCGACAACACCGCCAGGTCCAGCGTCGTCCGGCTGCCGGCCAGCTCCAGCGGCCAAAGCTGCCAGTGGCCATGCGCCTGCGGCTGCAAGCCGGTGGAGTCGAACGGGATTGCGCCTGGCGCGAACACCGGCGACCCCATGTCGACCGTGACCCGGTCGTCGGCCGTGCGGCGCAGCGTCAGCACGCGGTTCATGGTCTTGACCGTCACCGTGTCCTTGTCGGTCAGGCCGCGGTTGCGAACATGGACCAGGAAGCAGCGCGCGCCATTGCCGCAATGTTCGACCTGGCCACCATCGGCATTGTGGATGACGTATTCGAAGTCGATGCCGGGCCCGGGCGAGGGCCGCACCGTCAGGATCTGGTCGGCGCCGATGCCGAAATGCCGGTCGGCAAGCATGCGGTAGTGGCGGGTATCCAGGCCGAGCGACCCGCGTGTCTCGTCGAGCACGACAAAGTCATTGCCCGCGCCTTGCATCTTGGTAAACGGGATTCGCATCGCGGGATTATCCCCTGAAGCCTTGCGCGCTCCGCTTGATGCAATTGGCGGCAAAATGCCGGCATGGTCAGACCCAGCCAACTCCTGCATCCGCAACGCGAACCGGCGCCGACGCGGCCGGCTGCCACCGTGCTGCTGCTGCGCGATGGAACCCACGGCGTCGAAGTGTTGATGACCCGCCGCTCTCTCACCGCCAGCTTCGCGCCGGGCGCGTATGTATTCCCGGGCGGCGGCATCGACGAGGCCGACGCCGCCGCCCATGGCCAGGCGCGCCAGCGCCCGGGCCAGGCCGGTCAGCGCCTGACGCAGGCAATCGCGGCGATC
>JBFJZP010000254.1:0-5150 GCA_041622095.1 Burkholderiaceae bacterium
GGCATGAAGAAAAAGCCCTCGACCAGCGAGTTGCTGGACTGGCTCAAGCTCTTGCTGGCCGAGGAAATCCCCGCCGAAACCCTGCACAGCAAGGACGACAAGGTCGCCGTGCCGCCGCTGGTGGGCGCCTTGCTGAAAAACGAGCAAGACGTCACCTTGTTCGAGAAGCTGGTGTTCATGCAGCGGCACAACCGCTGAGCGCCCGCCACTGCACATCCGATTTGATGTTCTGAACGGAGTCGATGCATGGCGTTTGTGGAACCCGTCGTCCTGCGAGACCGAGGCATAGAGTTGGTCCCGCTGGGTCTGGAACACGAGGAAGGGCTGCGTGCGGCAGCCAGCGACGGCGAACTCTGGCGACTGCGCACCACCTCGGTGCCGGAACCGGAGCAGACCCGACGCTATATCGAGGACGCGCTGCGCATGCGCGAAGAGGGCCAGCGCTGCGCATTCGCGGTGCTGGATGTCGCCACCGGTACGGTGCTGGGTTCGAGCAGCTACCACGACATCCTGCCGGCGGTGAAACGGGTCGAGATCGGCTACACCTGGTACCGGAAATCAAGCCAGCGCACCCATGTCAACACCACCTGCAAGCTGCTGCTGATGGGCCACGCCTTCGACACGCTGGGCTGCCATGTGGTGGGCTGGCGCACCGACAACTTCAATTTCGCGTCCCAGCATGCGATCGAACGCCTGGGCGCCCGCAAGGACGGCGTGATCCGTGGCCATGCGCTGCGCCGTGACGGGACCATCCGCGATACCGTGATGTACAGCATGCGCGCCGGCGAATGGCCGGAGACCAGGGCGCAGTTGCTGTACCTGCGCGACAAACCGCGCGAGAGCTGATATACCGGTCATGGGGCTGACGCCAGCCGACGGCGTGGCAGCCGCCCCGACCGGGAAACGGAGACAAGCATGTTGATCGACTTCTTCTACACCCTGCGTTCGGCCAAGTTGCCGGTGTCGGTCAAGGAATACCTGACACTGCTCGATGCGCTCAAGCAAGGCGTGGTCGGGCCCAACACCACGCAGGACGACCTCGATACGCCGGCGGTCGGCTACACGATCGACGACTTCTATTACCTGAGCCGCACCACGCTGGTGAAGGACGAGAAACACTACGACAAGTTCGATCGCGCCTTCTCCGCCTATTTCAAGGGTGTCGAGATGCTGGCCGACTTCACGAAGGACGTTCCGCTCGAATGGCTGCGCAAGAACCTGGAGCTCAACCTGAGCCCGGAAGAAAAGGCCAAGATCGAGAAGATGGGCTGGGACGAGCTGATGGAAACGCTGAAAAAGCGCTTCGAGGAGCAGAAGGAACGCCATGAAGGCGGCAGCCGGATGATCGGCACCGGCGGTACCTCGCCGTTCGGCGCCAACGGCTACAACCCGCAAGGTATCCGCATCGGCCAGGAAAAAAGCCGCAACCGCAGCGCGGTCAAGGTCTGGGACCAGCGCGCCTACAAGGACTACGACGACACCCAGGAACTGGGCACGCGCAACATCAAGGTTGCGTTGCGGCGCCTGCGCAAGTTCGCGCGCGAAGGCCATGAGGAAGAACTCGACCTGGACGACACCATCCGCTCGACCGCGGCCAACGCCGGCTGGCTCGACATCAAGATGGTGCCGGAGCGCCACAACAACGTGAAGGTGTTGCTGCTGATGGACGTCGGCGGCACGATGGACGAACACATCGCGCGCGTCGAGGAGATGTTCTCGGCCACCAAGACCGAGTTCAAGCACATGGAGTTCTACTACTTCCACAACTGCGTCTACGACTTCATGTGGAAGAACAACCGGCGCCGCTTCTCCGAGAAATTCGCCACCTGGGACATCATCCGCAAGTACAACAAGGACTACAAGCTGATCTTCATCGGCGACGCGACGATGAGCCCCTACGAGATCCTGCAGCCCGGTGGCAGCGTCGAGTACAACAACGAGGAAGCCGGCGCCGAGTGGCTGCAGCGGCTGACCCATGCGTTTCCGAAGTTCGTCTGGATCAATCCCGAGCCGCAAGGTGTGTGGCAATACCGCCAGAGCATCAGCGTGATCCAGCAACTGGTGAGCCATCGCATGTATCCCCTGACCATCAAGGGTCTCGAGGATGCGATGCGGCTGCTGTCAAAATAAACGCATGAGCAAACGATGGTTTGGCGCGCCGATGCGTGCCTGGGCGCTTGTCGCCTGCGTCATCGGTGCCCCCGGCCCACTGCTGGCGCAAACCGCAGGCGCCGCGCCGGCCCCGGAAAGCGCGGCCGGCACACCTGCCGCCGGTGAACCGGAGCCGGCCTTCGCGGTCGATGTCCAGGCGCCGAAGCCGGTGCAGGAATATCTGCTGCGCCATCTCGACCTCATGCGTTATCGCAGCCTGTCCGACCTCGACGACACCGAACTCGAGCGGCTGCAGTTCGCGGCCGAACGCAATACCCGTGACCTGCTGGGCACGCTCGGCTACTTTTCGCCGCAGATCGAGATCACCCGGACCACCGCTGCTGAAGGCAGCAGCCCGTCGCGGGTGGTGCGCATCGAGGTGCGCACCGGCCCCCCGACCCTGGTCACCGAGGCGGCGGTGTCGTTGAGCGGCGCCATCATGCAGGACGACGCCGCCGCCGGACAACGCCTGGCAATCGAACGCGGCTGGACGCTGCCGGTCGGCAAACCGTTCACCCAGGAGGCCTGGGACGACGCCAAGACCCAGGCCTTGCGGCAGCTGGCTGCGCGCCGCTACCCGATGGGGCGCATTGCGGCAAGCCGGGCGGAAATCGATCCGCAGCAGAACGCGGCCCGGCTCGGCGTGACGCTCGACTCCGGCCCGCTGTACCGCTTCGGCGAACTCAAGGTCTCCGGCCTGGAGCGTTACGACGCGGAGCTGGTGCAACGACTCGCGCGCTTGCGAACCGGCGCGCCTTATGACCAGACGGAACTGCTCGAAGCGCAGCAGCGCCTGCAGGCCAGCGGATACTTCGGCTCGGTCGTGATGGAAATCGACCCGACCGGTGACCCGCTGGCCGCACCGGTCAACGTGACGGTTCGCGAGGCCCAGCGCAAGCGCCTGGAGCTGGGTGTCGGCGTCAGCACCGACAGCGGTCTGCGCCTGTCGGCCAAACACACGAACCTGCAACTGCCGCTGATCGGCTGGCGCGCCGACTCGACACTGCTGCTGGACGACGACACCCGGCTGGTGTCCAGCGAATTGCTGTCCCGGCCGGATGATGACAACTGGCGCTGGTCGGTGCTGGGCCAGCTCAAGCATGAAGACGCGGCCAGTGTGAAGGTGCGCAGCCAGAAGTTGCGTGCCGGGCGGGTACAGCTTGGCGACCGGATCGACCGTAACTACTACCTGCAATACGACCGGGCGACCACCACCGGCGACAGCGTCAACGAAACCGCGCAGTCGATCAGCGCCATCTATGGCTGGACCCA
Organism: Burkholderiaceae bacterium; assembly: GCA_041622095.1. Taxonomy (GTDB): domain Bacteria; phylum Pseudomonadota; class Gammaproteobacteria; order Burkholderiales; family Burkholderiaceae_C; genus CAISIP01. The sequence continues at coordinate 3,424 of JBFJZP010000254.1, forward strand.
ACGCAACTTCGACAGCTTGCCCTATCCGTCGGACGGCTACGGCCTGGGTGTCGAGATCGGCGGCGGCTGGACGCTGGGCAGCCAGCGCGATCCGTTCTTCCGCACCCGCCTGAACTGGCTCGGCATCTGGTCGCTGGACAAACTGCAGGACGACAAGACAGCCGCACGGGCCGGACGGATTGCGCTGCGCCTGCAGGCCGGCGCCGTCGTGGCCAAGGAAAACGCCACCATCCCCAGCACGCAGCTGTTCCTGGCCGGCGGCGACGCCAGCGTGCGCGGTTATTCCTATCAAAGCATCGGCAGCGCCGAAGCCAATGGCGTCGTGACGCCCGGTCGCTACCTGGCGGTGGCCAGTGTCGAATGGCAGCGCCCGATCCTGATCGACGGCCAGCCCAGCCCATGGGAAAGCACGGTGTTCATCGACGCCGGCGCCGTGGCCGACAAGACATCGCAATTCGATACCAAGGTCGGCATCGGCGCGGGTGTGCGCTATCGCAGCCCGGTCGGCCCCTTGCAGCTGGACCTGGCCTACGGCCTGGACAAGAAGGCGCTGCGCCTGCATCTGAGCGTGGGGTTCACCTTCTGATGCGCCGCCTGCTGCCTGCGCTGCTGTTTCCGCTGGTCTGGTTGCTTGAACTGGCACTGGTACTGGCCGTGGCGCTGCTACTGGCGCTGTGGTTGTGGAGCGGCACGCAGGGATCGTTGGCCACCTTGCTCGACGAAGCCACCCCCTATTTGCCGGCCGGCCAGACACTGGAAGTGCAGGACGTCCAGGGCAGCGTGCGCGGTGGCGGGCAGATCGGTCGGCTGCGCTGGCATGCGGACGGCCTGACGATCACCGCGCAGGACATCCGCTTCGACTGGCAGCCGCTGGACCTGCTGCGCCGGCGCCTGCAGGTCACCGAAATGGCGCTGGCTCGGCTCGAGGTAGACGACCAGCGCACACCATCGACCGACGCACCGGCATCGCCGCCGGAAGTCGTGCTGCCGCTCGATATCGAGCTGCCCTTGTCGGTGGGGGTGCTCAAGCTGACCGGTGCAAGCGCGCTGCAGGCCAGCGCACTGGCGGCGCATTACCGCTACCGCGACCAGCAGCACCAGCTGCAACTCGACCAGGTCGAACTGGCCCAGGGCCGCTACCAGGGGCGGCTGAACCTTCAGGCCAGGCTGCCGATGGCGCTGGACCTGCAACTCAAGGGCAGCGTGCGGGCGCCGATCGGTGACGGCCGCGACATCACGCTGGATGCCTCCGCTACTTTGAGCGGCCCGCTGGCCGGCATGGCCCCCTTGCTCGACCTGCAAGCCGTGCTGCAACCCGGGCCGGGCAATAGCGGCGCACTGGCCGGCAACCGGGCGATGCGTGCCAATTTGTCCGCCCAGATCAACCCCTGGGCCGGCCAGCCGGTGGTCCGGGCCCAGGCCTCGTTCAACCAGCTCGACCTGGCCGCCTTGTGGCCGACCGCGCCGCGCACCCTGCTCACCGGCAACACCTGGGTCCGGCCGGCTGGCGCCCAATGGCTGGCCGAGCTGAACCTGGTCAATCGGGATGCCGGGCCATGGGACAAGGGCCGCCTGCCGGTGGACAGCCTCAAGGGCCTGGTCGCATACAACAACGGCCGCTGGGCGGTCGAGTCCCTCAATGCCGATGCGGCCGGCGGGCGGATCCGGCTGCAGGCCCGTCTGGCGGATGCGGCCCAGCTGAGCGCAACCTCCGGCTGGCAGGGTCA
>JBFJZP010000255.1:0-5137 GCA_041622095.1 Burkholderiaceae bacterium
AGCGGCGAGGCGTGGCGCGCACTGCCCGTCAAAGAGCGGTTGCGGCACGCCCTGGTCAAGGGCATCAATGCGCATATCGAGCAGGATACGGAAGAGGCACGGCAAGGCTCGGAGCGCGCCCTCGACGTCATCGAGGGCCCGCTGATGGACGGCATGGGCATCGTCGGCGACCTGTTCGGCCAGGGCAAGATGTTCCTGCCGCAGGTGGTCAAGAGCGCGCGCGTGATGAAGCAGGCGGTGGCACACCTGATCCCGTACATCGAGGAAGAAAAGCGCCTGATGGAGCAGGCCGGCGAAGACGTCAAGACCAAAGGCAAGATCGTCATCGCGACCGTCAAGGGCGATGTGCACGACATCGGCAAGAACATCGTCACCGTCGTCCTGCAATGCAACAACTTCGACGTGGTCAACATGGGCGTGATGGTGCCCTGCCACGAGATCCTGGCCAAGGCCAAGGTCGAAGGCGCCGACATCATCGGCCTGTCGGGACTGATCACGCCGAGCCTGGAAGAGATGCAGTACGTCGCCGGCGAGATGCAGAAGGACGCGTACTGCAAGCTGCGCAAGATCCCGCTGCTGATCGGCGGCGCGACGACCTCGCGCGTACACACTGCCGTCAAGGTCGCGCCGCATTACGACGGCCCGGTCGTCTATGTGCCGGACGCCTCGCGCAGCGTCGGCGTGGTGCAAAACCTGCTGGCCGACAACCCGAGCAGCTACCTGGCCGAACTGGCGGCCGACTACGAACGGGTGCGCCAGCAACATGCGAACAAGAAGCAGGTGCCGATCTGGCCGATCGCCAAGGCGCGCGCCAACAAGACACCGATCGTCTGGAGCGGCTACACGCCGCCGACGCCGAAGTTCATCGGCAAGCGCCTGTTCCGCAACTTCGACCTGGCCGACCTGGCGAAGTTCATCGACTGGGGCCCGTTCTTCCAGACCTGGGATCTGGCCGGTCGTTACCCGGAGATCCTGAAGGACGAGGTGGTCGGCACCGAAGCGGTACGCGTCTATGCCGACGGCCAGCGCATGCTCAAGCGCCTGATCGAAGGCCGCTGGCTCACCGCCAACGGTGTCGTCGGCCTGTACCCGGCGAACACGGTGAATGACGACGATATCGAGATCTATACCGACGACAGCCGCAGCAAGGTCGCAATGACCTGGTACGGCATGCGCCAGCAGACCGAAAAGCAGGTGATCGACGGCGTGATGCGTCCGAGCCGCTGCCTGGCCGACTTCATCGCCCCGCGCAGCAGCGGCGTCAAGGACTACATCGGCCTGTTTGCGGTCACCGCCGGTATCGGTGTCGACAAGAAGGAACAATATTTCCTCGACGACCTGGACGACTACTCCGCGATCACGCTCAAGGCGCTGGCCGACCGCCTGGCCGAGGCCTTTGCCGAGAACCTGCACCAGCGGGTGCGCACCGACCTGTGGGGATATGCGCCGGACGAGCAACTCGACAATGAGGCGCTGATCGCCGAGAAATACCGTGGCATCCGCCCGGCACCCGGTTACCCGGCCTGCCCGGACCACAGTGCCAAGCGCGACATGTTCGAGCTGCTGGCCTGCGACGAGATAGGCATGGGCCTGACCGAGAGCCTGGCGATGACGCCGGCTGCCAGCGTCAGCGGTTTCTACCTCTCGCATCCGGACAGCACCTACTTCAACGTCGGCAAGGTCGGCGACGACCAGCTGGCCGACATGGTCCAGCGGCGCGGCATGGATGCAGCGGAGTTGAAACGGCTGGTGGGATCGAATCTGTAGCCTGTAGCGCCCGGTCGGATGAGGCGGTGCGCAACACGGGACAATGCAGCGCATGCAGACAATCCGTTCCCGCGTCCCACCTGTCCTGTCGGCCGTGCTCCTGACCGCACTGGCCGGTTGCGCAGCAGCGCCGCCGCCCTCCCAGACCACATCGCCGCCGCTGGCGCCAGCATCGACATCGACATCGACACCGGCACCGGCACCAACTGTCACGGCCACAACCACGGCGATCGACATTGCGGGCCAAGCGTCGCCTGCGATCGCCACTGCGTCGCAGGAGCAGCGCTTTGCGGCCTGGGTCATGGAGTTCCAGCGCGACGCACGTGCCCAGGGCATCAGCACTGCCACGCTGGAGCGCGCCTTCTCCGGTGTGCAATACCTGCCCGAGGTCGTCGAACGTGACCGCTCCCAGGCCGAATTCACGCGCACGGTCTGGGCCTACCTGGACACCGCAGTGTCGCCCGGCCGTATTGCGCGCGGACAGGACCGGCTGAACGAAGTCCGTCAACTGGCCGATGCCGCAACCGCGCGCTACGGCGTGCCGGCGCCGATCCTCGTCGCCATATGGGGCATGGAGAGCAACTACGGCAGCAACTATGGCTCCCTGTCCGTGATCGACGCTCTGGCCACGCTGGGTTTCGACGGACGGCGCGCGACCTGGGCGCGCGCCCAGTTGCTGGCCGCGCTGAAGATCCTGCAAAGCGGCGACATCAGCCGCGACCGCATGATCGGCTCCTGGGCCGGCGCAATGGGCCAGACGCAGTTCCTGCCGTCGAACTTCCTCGCCTACGCAGTGGACGCCGACGGTGACGGCCGGCGCGATATCTGGGGCAGCATGGCCGACGTGCTGGCGTCGACCGCCCATTTCCTGGCGCGCTCCGGATGGCGCGCCGACCAGCCCTGGGGCTTCGAGGTCCGTCTGCCGCCCGGATTCGACCTTGCACGCGCCGACACCGAGATCCGCCAAAGTGGCGCACGCTGGGCCGCCGAGGGGCTGCGCACCGTTGATGGCACGCCACTGCCGGATCTGCCCGAGGCGGCCGTCTTCCTGCCTGCCGGTGCACGCGGCCCGGCCTTCCTGGTCGGCCCGAATTTCCGCACCATCCTGCGTTACAACAACGCCACCAGTTATGCGCTGGCGGTCGGGTTGCTGGCGCAGCAACTGGCCGGCGGACCGGGCGTGCAGGCATCCTGGCCACGTGACCTGCCGGCGCTGGCGCGCAGCGACATCCTGGCATTGCAGACGGCGCTGAACCGGCGCGGCTTCGACAGCGGCACACCCGACGGCCTGCTGGGTCCGGCCACACGCGCCGGCATCCGCGCCTACCAGCGCAGCGTCGGCCTGCCGGCCGACGGTTATCCCACGGCAGACCTGCTGCAACAACTGCAGCAGCTGGATTGACCCTGATCCAATGGCAGGAATGGCAGGCCGGCGAACAAGCGGTTGAAATGCGTGGCAATCTGCCCAGATAACCCCATGGGGCCGCAAGCTGCGCCCAACGCAAGGAGGACCCGAAGCACATGACCCGTTACACCAAATCCGCCGATGCGATCGCGAGGCTGACACCCGAGCAATACCGCGTGACGCAGGAAAGCGGCACCGAACGCCCCGGTACCGGCCCCTACCTGGACAACCACGCACCCGGCATCTATGTCGATATCGTGTCGGGCGAGCCGCTGTTCGCATCGAGCGACAAGTTCGAGTCCGGCTGCGGCTGGCCGAGTTTCACCAAGCCGATCGAGCCGGCCCATGTCAACGAGATTCGCGACACGACCCATGGCATGGTGCGCACCGAAGTGCGCTCGACCCATGGCGACAGCCACCTCGGCCATGTGTTTCCCGACGGCCCGCGCGATCGCGGCGGCTTGCGTTATTGCATCAATTCCGCGTCACTGCGCTTTATCCACCGCGACGACATGCAGGCGCAGGGCTACGGCGCATATCTCGACCAGGTAGAGGAGGTTTGACATCATGGCAAATACATTGGAACGGGCGGTACTGGCAGGTGGCTGTTTCTGGGGCATGCAGGACCTGATCCGCAGATTGCCGGGCGTGAAGAAGACCCGCGTCGGCTACACCGGCGGCGACGTCGCCAACGCCACCTACCGCAACCACGGCACCCATGCCGAAGGCATCGAGATCGCGTTCGATCCGGCGACCATCAGTTACCGCCAGTTGCTGGAGTTCTTCTTCCAGATCCACGACCCGAGCACGATGAATCGCCAGGGCAACGACACCGGCATGTCCTACCGCTCGGCGATCTACTATGTGAACGACGCGCAAAAGCAGGAAGCGCTGCGCACCATTGCCGACGTCAATGCCAGCGGCTTGTGGCCGGGCAAGGTCGTGACCGAGCTGGCGCCCGCCGGCGACTTCTGGGAGGCCGAGCCGGAGCACCAGGATTACCTGCAGCGTTATCCGAACGGCTACACCTGCCACTACCCGCGCGAAGACTGGCGCCTGCCGACCCGCACGCCGGCCTGATCCGGATCTGGCGCAGCGGCGGGCTTTACCCACGGTTACACAACCGAACAACGCGCGCAACACGGATTGGTTAACTTCCGTTGGCGGCCGTGTCAGGCCGTTGCCGCCAGTGGATGACACGCTGGCCGCATCGAACAACACGACAGGGAGTTTGCGATGAATACAGCCGTACATCCGGCAGCGGTGAACAGGATCAGCGCCCGCCAATTGTGGGCGGCGGTGATCGTGCTGGGCATCGCCGTGATCGCATTGGCTGCCAGCCTGGTCCATATCCAGACCCGGCCGGTCGACGGACATGCGGTGTTGGTGGACCTGGTGCCGGAAGAACTCTCCATCACGCCATCCGCCACCGAAAACCCACCCGCCAGCCCCTTGCCGGTGACCAGCGTCGGACCGGGCGAGACGGTGCTGGCGTCGCCGGTGCCGGCCGCCGCTGCACCCGCAGCGTCGCCCCCACCGCCGGCAACGGCCACCAAGCTGCCCAAAGAGGTGCCACCGGCCAAGCCGGCGCAGCCGGCGGCGACCCAGGCGCCTGCGACCCGGCCGTCCGGCAAAGTGGCGCCTGCACCGTCTGCGGCGGTGCTTGGCACCCAGGCGAATGCGCCAACGGTGCTCAGTGAAGCCGGTCCGCTGCCCAGCCGCCCGGTGGCGCCGGCAGCGCGTCCGATTTGCGCCAATTGCGGACGCGTTGAATCGGTGACCGCGATCGACCGCAAGGTGGAAGCCAGCGGCACCTACGATGAACTCTTAGAGACGAGCGTGACGTTCCAGGCGCTGGCTCAGGTGAGCGAGGAGGCTTGAACGGGCTGGCTCCTCCGTTTTCAAGGGGCTCGACATCGATGTCGCCGAATGTGCCATCTGTGGCACAGAGGGTGGCCTCTCGAG
>JBFJZP010000256.1:0-5108 GCA_041622095.1 Burkholderiaceae bacterium
CAACTTCGGTACGGGGTTGTGGCGTTGCACCGATCACTGCGGCGAGTTCGGCACTGGGAGTGAGGGCACGGTTGAAGGCCGTTGGTTTCTTGGCAGTGGTCATCTGAGGCTCGGTAGTTGAAACAATGATTCTAGGGCGTGCTTCCGATCGGTTTCAAGCACCCGCCACCGAGCAAGCGATTCAGGAGTTTTCTTGTCCGAAGCAGGCGCGTGTTCGAGGACTGCTTGGCGCAGACTGCGACGACAGCAGCAGGTCGCGAGCGGAAGTCTGATGCCCGCGATGGACCGAAGCGGTTCAAGGCCAGGCGCTTGCCTTCCAAGCGGAGCCCCAAGAAGCCGGAGGTCATGCCGTCTGCGGATAATCAAGCCCTTTCCGCCCGACCATGCGCCCCATCCCCGACACCACCGCCAGCCCCAACTCCGCCTGGCCAGGCCTGATGCTGGCGTTGATAGGCGCCATCGGCTTCAGCGGCAAGGCCATCATCGTCAAGCTCGCGTACCGCTACGACGTCGATGCGGTGACGCTGATCATGTACCGCATGCTGTTCGCGTTGCCGCTGTTCATCGCCATGGCATGGTGGGCCGGCCGCGGCAAGCCGGCGCTGAGCGGCAAGGACTGGCTCGGCGTCGTCGGCCTCGGGTTTACAGGTTATTACCTGGCGAGCTTTCTGGATTTCCTGGGCCTGGCCTACATCACAGCGTCGCTGGAGCGCCTGATCCTGTACCTGAACCCGACCTTCGTGATGGCGCTGGGCTGGTTGTTGTACCAGCGCAATGTGCGCCCGCTGCAGATGGTCGGCATGGCGATCAGCTACGCCGGTGTGATGCTGGTGTTCGGAATGGAGCTGACGGCGCAGGGCACCGATGCGGCGCTGGGCGCGCTGCTGGTTCTTGGCAGCGCGCTGAGTTATGCGGTGTACCTGGTCTACAGCGGCGAACTGGTGCGGCGAATGGGCGCGCTGCGGCTGGTCGGGCTGGCCAGTTCCATCGCCTGTGTGTTGTGCATCGGTCAGTTCCTGCTGCTGCGCCCGATGAGCGCGGCAGCGGTCGCGCCCGAGGTGATCTGGCTCTCGATACTCAACGCCGGCGCCTGCACCGTGATGCCGGTGCTGATGGTGATGATGGCGATCGAGCGCATCGGCGCCAGCCTGGCATCGCAGGCTGGCATGGTCGGCCCCATGGCGACCATTGCGCTGGGTGCTTTGCTGCTCGGAGAACCCTTCACCGCGTGGGTGGCGCTCGGAACGACGCTGGTGATCGCCGGGATCTATGTGTTTGCCAGGGCCGGCCGGTCATGAACATTGCGGGGCAGTCCCGTGTTGAACCCATGATCCGGGCGCGGTAGAACTGGCGCGGGCTCAGGTTCGTTGCGGTTGCGATTCAGTGCCACAGGGGTTACATTGAAACCGTCAACAGCAATGTGGAGACGACTGTGACACCAGTGAACAATCGCCGCTGGTGGGCATCATGGGCGACCGCGTTGGCACTGTCGACAGGGGCAGTGGCCGCGCTGACCGCCGGCGTTGCCGACGAGGTGTCGCCCGACGCCCTGATGCACGGCGATCTCGATGGCAGGATGTTCGTGGGCCGCTTCATGCCAGTCGACGGTTCGGGCGGCCGACCGGATACCTTGTCTTTTGGCGGTGGCCATTTCTGGTCTGCCAACTGCGTACCCTGCGGTTTCACACCCGCGGCCTACTGGGTGCGCAAGGTCGGCAACACCATGCACTTTCGCGGCGAGATGATCAGCGCCGACAGCGGCAAGTTCGACTATGCCGGCATCGTCGACGGCAATCGCCTGGTGGCGAGCATCGCCTGGCGCAAGGACCGCTGGTATTGGTCGATGCGCCGCCAGTTCCGCTTCGAGGGCCTGCTCGCCGATGCGCCGGTCGCGGCATCGGCTGCCGCCATGGCGCAGCGGGCCCGTCTGGCGAGCATCACCCCGGAGCCGGACGCCGTCTGTCCGTTGTGAGCGCATGCGAACCCGCCGGATCTGCCTGTTGCTTGCCTATATCGGCCTTGTCGTCGCAGGCATCCTTGCCGGCCCCGGACTGGCAAGCCTGGTCGAATACGATTTGCGCCCGAGTAACCAGGCCGACATCCACCGAATGGTGTTGATCGCCATCGCCATCTTCATCGTTACCGCAGCCGTTCCCTTCGTGCCAGGAGCCGAGATCGGCCTGGCGTTACTGGTGGTACTGGGAGCCGGCATCGCGCCACTGGTCTACCTGGCCATGGTCGCCGCGTTGTTGCTGGCCTACCTGGCCGGTCGACTGATTCCGGTGCGCACGACCGCAGCCGGGCTGGGCGCCATCGGGCTGCAACGGGCAAGCGCGCTGATGCTGCAGCTCGACGCACTCGACACCGACGCAAGGTTGAAGAGCTTGAGCGACACGATGCCGCGCCGATTCGTTCCGTTCCTGCTGCGCCATCGCCATCTGCTGCTGGTGCTGGCCTTCAACCTTCCGGGCAACACCGTGCTCGGCGGCGGCGGCGGCATTGCGCTGGCCGCGGGACTGAGCCGCCTGTATTCGACTGCCGGTTTCCTGGTAACGGTGATGGTCGCCGTGGCGCCGGTGCCGCTGCTGTTTGTCGTGACATCGGCGCTGGCGTGACGGGGCAAACCGGGGCAAGATCTTGACCTTGCATCCGTCCCGCCGAAAACCCGGCCAACGCACGAGGGCTCCTCGGTTTGACCGGCACGCCGGATCTGGTGCATATCGCCCTCACGTCGGCGCAGCGCACCGCCCTTGTGTTTTACTTGGCGACCCGATAGAAAAGGGTGCTGGCGGCCAGGGCGTCCATTGCCATTGAACGACGACCACCACGATGAGCCAAGCTCGGAAAGATCGACAGACCATGACAGCATCCAATGCGGCCTCCCCTCACGTCGCGGCACAGCCCAAGGGGTCGCAAGGCGGGAAAGCCAGCTCCTTCGAGAGCACAACCGCGCTTGAACAGGCCAAGGTTCACCTGGCTGCAGCGCATCGCCTGGCATCGCTGCACGAACTCGACGAGGGAATCGACAACCATTTCACGGTCACCGTGCCGGGCGCGAAAGACCAGTACCTGATCCTTCCTTTCGGGCGCCACTGGTCCGAGGCCAGGGCCAGCGACATGATGGTTTTCAACGAAGCCGGCGAAACCCTGTCGGGTTCAGGCCCGGTCGAACTCTCCGCGAAATGTATCCATGCGCCGATCCATCGTATTGCCGGCGCCAGCGTGGTGATGCATACCCACCAGACCTGGGCGACCGTCCTGAACATGCTGCAGGACAACCGCCTGTTCCCGCTGTCGCAAACCGCCGCGTTTTTCGACGGCAACGTTGCCTACGACGACACCTATGCCGGCCTGGCCGATACCCTGGAGGAGGGCGAGCGGCTGGCGACGCTTCTGGGAACGAGGCATGTCATCCTCATGAAGAACCATGGCGCATTGGTCGTCGGCGATACCGTGGCGCAAGCCTATCGCCGGCTGTATCGCCTGGAGCGGGTGTGCCGCATGCAACTGATCGCCATGGCGGCGGCAAGCGGCAGCGGCGGGAAACTGGCGGTACTGGACAGCGACGTGGTTGCCCGGGTGCAGACGATCAATCCGCAGGACAGCCATTCACGAGACGACCGCGAGCGCCTGTTCTTCGAGGCCATGATGCGGGTGCTGGATCGCGAGTTGCCCGGCTACCGCGATTAGCGCTGAATTGCGCGAGGCTCAGGGTCAGCCCCAGGCGCTGCACCCAGGCGGATCGGCGTCGACGGGATCGGGGCCAGGGCCAGGATCAATGCGCCGGGCCCGGCCCCCGGTTACCCTAGTGCCATGCCCCGTACAACATCATCCAGGAAACCCAGCGCCGGATTGCGGTCTCGGCTGCTGGCGATATTGCTGATCGCGCTGATGGCAACAAGCCTGGCCGGATGCGGCATGCTCATCACGCTGTACGCAAGCCAGGAGTCGAAAGACGGCGCCAACGATACGGAACTGCTGAGCCCGGAATCCGACCGATTCCTGGTCGACATGGCCCAACGCTTCGGGCTGATGGCGCTGTTTGCCGAGGCGGTGTACCGGCGCGATCTGCCGCAAGAGACGCGCGACGGCAATGGCTGCGCCTATCTCGCTGCAGCGGCACAAGGCAGGGAAGTCACGCGCTACGGCATGCCGCACTACGGCAAGGATGGCGCCGGTCGGTGGGAACGCTGGACGCCGGCGTCTGCGCCGCAGGATGTGGTCCCCTGCCTGGACGACACATCTGGCCTGTATTACGAAACCTATGTCTACCGCAACGCGGCCGGCAAATTCGAAGAAGCGGTGGTTGCGTATCGAGGCACCGAGAACCGGTCGGGGCAGATGTTCAAGGACTGGGGATCGAATGTCGCCGCCTTGCTCGGTTTCGAGCCCGCGCAATACGCGATGGCGCGCGCACGCATGGTGCCGCTATTCGCCGCGCTGGAATCGGTGCTCGAAAAAGACCCGGGGGGCGGCCCCCGGATCTATGTCACCGGGCATTCGCTGGGTGGCGGGCTGGCGCAACAGGCCGGTTACCTGTCCAAAAGCGTCAAGGAGGTCTTCACCTTCAACACCTCGCCGGTATCGAACTGGTCGCAACTGCGACTGGACGGGCAGGTGCGCAATGCCTACCCGATCATCCACCGCCTCTACCATGGCGGCGAGATCCTCGAGAAGATCCGCTTTGTCACGACCTCGGTCACGCAGGCGCGTTATGGCCGGCACGACATCGGACTGCAACTTCAGGGCCGCTCCAGTTTCGGCGGCCATTCGATGCAGATCATCGCCTGCAACTTCGCGCAACTGGTCGCTGCCGAGCCGGACCGGGTGGCCGCCGACCACCACTATCCGCTGGACTACATCCGCGAGGTGTTGCTGAACGAAGCCAAGCCGGCCCTGCCCTGCTGGCGCGATACCTGAACCCCTGCGAGACAGGCTGCCGCCAAGCGATCGGGTCAGCCGCGCACCCGCAGAATGCCCGCGAAATACGCCGCCAGCGCATCACGCGCCGACAGCGGCAGGATGTGGCCGACGTATTGGTCCGGACGCACGATGACGATGCAGCCTGCGGCCCGGTCGATGCCGCGCAGCGTGAAGATGTCCTCGCC
>JBFJZP010000257.1:0-5100 GCA_041622095.1 Burkholderiaceae bacterium
ACCGTGGCGCGCCCGGCCCCCAGCTGCTCGCATGGCTGGACGAAGGCGCCTTGACGCCCTGCCGCATCATCGTGCCTGGCTGCGGCAGTGGCTGGGACGTGGCCGAACTGGCGCGACGCGGATTCGAGGTGACCGCCCTCGACTATGCCGACGCCGCAGTGGCGCGCACACGCGCGTTGCTGCATGCACAAGGCCTGGTGGCCGAGGTGCTGCAGGCCGACGTGCTGCAGTTCGACCCTGGTGGAGATTTCGATGCGGTCTACGAACAGACCTGCCTGTGCGCGCTGCATCCTGACCACTGGTTGGCGTATGCGAACAACCTGCAGCGCTGGCTTGCCCCCGGCGGCAGACTGTGGGGTTTGTTCATGCAGATGGTACGCCCCGCAGCGACCGAAGAAGGCCGGATCGAGGGCCCGCCCTACCACTGCGACATCAATGCGGTGCGCGCGCTGTTTACCGAACGCGACTGGGTCTGGCCCAAGCCGCCGTATGCCAAGGTACCCCATCCGCACTTGTCGCACGAACTCGCGCTGACCTTGACCCGGCGCTGAACGCCCGATACGGCTTCCCGATGGCGGCCAGCGGATTCGGCCTGCATGTCGCTATGCTGGTGGGCATCTCGCTCGGGATCACCGTCGGGGTCTACGGCCTGGTGGCGGGCATCGTCAAGCGCGACGATGCCGGTCTCTGCATCTCAACCGGCAATGCGCTAGCCGGACCGGCTGCCGGCTTGCGGGTGGTCGGAGCCTTCACGCTGGCGAAACGCCTGCCCACAAGAGTCCGGCCACCAACCCCTCATGAAGTCGACGCCGCCGGGACTGATCAGTCCCTGAGCGCCGCTTCGCCGGTCACTGCTTGCCGTCAGCGCGAATACACCAGGTCGCGCAAGCCGAGCGACAACTGCGGCACATAGGTGATCACCATCAGGCAGGCCACGATCACCAGCACGAACGGTATCAGGTGCCCGATGATCCGGTCGAGTGAGATCTTCGCCACCGTACACGCCGCAAACAGGTTCACGCCAAACGGCGGCGTGATCATGCCCAGCGCCAGGTTGACCACCATGATCAGGCCGAAATGGATCGGGTCGACGCCGAAATGCACCGCCACCGGCACCAGAATCGGCGCCAGCACCAGGATCGCCGCACTGGTCTCGATGAACATGCCGATCAAAAACAAGGCCAGGTTGACACCGAGCAGGAACATGGTCGGCGTCTGCAACACCATCTCCAGCCAGCGTCCGATCGCGTCGGGCACACCGGCGCGGGTGATCAGGAACGCGAACAGACCGGCGTTGGCAATGATGAACATGATCACCGCGCTGGCAAGCACCGACTTCTTCAGGATGCGCGCCAGGTCGGGCAGGCTGATCTCGCGGTAGATCACGCCGCCGACCAGCAGTGCATAAAACACCGCCACAGCCGAGGCCTCGGTCGGCGTGAAGATGCCACCGTAAATGCCGCCCAGGATGATGACCGGCATGAACAGGGCAAAGCCGGCCTGCCAGGTCGCCTTGAGCACACCCATGCGTTCGTCGCCGTCCTGCTTGCCCCATCCCTTGTACTTGGAATGCAGATAGACGAACAGCATCAGCGAGCCACCGATCAGCATGCCGGGGCCGAAGCCGGCGATGAACAACTCGCCGATCGACACCTCTGCGGCGACACCGAAAAGAATCATCGGGATCGATGGCGGGATGACCACGCCGAGTTCGGCGCTGGTGGCCTGCAGCGCTGCGGCATACGGCTTGGGATAACCATGCTTGACCAGCGCCGGAATCAGGATGGTGCCGATCGCAAACGTGGTGGCCACCGAGGAACCCGACACCGCCGCGAAGATCATGCAGGTCAACACGCAGGTCATCGGCAGGCCGCCCTGGACACCACCGACCACGCTCTTGGCGAATTCGACCAGGCGGCGCGATATGCCGCCGGTCTCCATGATGTTGCCCGCCAGGATGAAGAACGGAATCGCGGCCAGCGGAAACTTGTTCAGCGAGTTGAACATCTCCTTGACCGAGATCAGCATGTGGGCGTTGTTCATCTGCATGCCCGCGAGCGCGGCCAGACCGATCGACACCGCCACCGAGACCGACAGCGCAAAACACAGCGCCATCGTCGAAACCATGACAAAACTCATAAGGCCGACTCCAGTTCCCTGTGCTGCGGATCGACCAGGTTACCGATCAGGCCGATGATGCTGAACACGCCACCGACCGGCATGGCCAGGTAGGCCCAGAACATCGAGATGCTTTCCAGCCCGATGACGGTCTGCACCTTGCCGCGGTTGGCGTAATCCCAGCCCCACCAGATGATGACCAGCACCAGGATCTGGGCCGCAATGAAGACCACCCAGTCCAGCACCCGTTTCAGTTTGGCCGGGCTCCAGCGGTAGATCACGTCCACGCTGACCATGGCTCCCTGGCGGAATGCCAACGGAATGCCCATGAAGACCATCCAGATCAGGCTGAACCGGATCAGCACCTCGGACCACTCGGCAGGCTGCTCGAGGACGAACCGGGTGATGATCTGGTACAGCCCCAGGCTGGCTGCGATGGCCATCATGACGCAGGCGGTCAGCATCGCAAAGCCGGTGGTGAAGCGCTCGAAACGCAGGAACAGCGACTTCATGCGTCACCGCCATCCGCCATGCGGGCGCAACTGTAAATGCAGCCCGCGCCCAGGCGGGAGGCAGTGACGATCATGGCGCTGCTTACTTGACGTTGCGGATCGCGTCGATCGCAGCCTTGCCGAACTGCTTTTCGAAGTCGGCAAAAACCGGCGTCAGAACCGACACGAACTTGGCCTTGTCGATGTTTTCGGTCACGGTCATGCCGCGCGAGCGCAGTTCCGCCACGCCTTTGGCATCGTCCGCATCCACGCGGGCGCGGTTGGCCTTGGTGCCTTCCCGGGCTGCCTCGAGGAACGCCTGCTGGTCAGCCGGGCTGAGTTTGTCGAAGGTCGCCTTGTTCATCAGCCAGATTGCCGGTGAATACACGTGGCCGGTCAGGGTGATGTATTTCTGCACCTGGTCGAACTTGGCCGCCATGATCACCGACAAGGGGTTTTCCTGGCCGTCCACGGTACCCTGCTGCAGGGCGGTGAACACCTCGGGGAATGCCATCGGCGTCGGCACGATGCCGAAGCCCTTGTAGGCTGCGATATGGATCGGGTTTTCCATGGTCCGCATCTTCAGGCCCTTGAGGTCGTCCGGCATCACGACCGAGCGCTTGCTGTTGGTCATGTGGCGCACGCCGTTCTCGGCCCAGGCCAGCGCCTTGAAGCCCTTGGCCTCGAACTTCTTGAGCATCTCCTGGCCGATCGGACCATCGAGCACTGCGCGCGCATGGGCCTTGTCGCGGAACAGGAACGGGATGTCCAGGATCTTGGCTTCCGGCACGAAATTCGGCACCGGGCCGGTGGAGGTGAGTGTCAGCTCCTGCGTGCCCAGTTGCACCGACTCGATCGACTCGCGCTCGCCGCCGAGTGCGCCGGAGTAGAAGTTCTTGATGACGTAGCGCCCGTTGGTGCGCTTCTCGATTTCCTTGGCGAACGTCACCAGGCCGACGCCTTGATGCGAGTCTTCTGTGATCGAGATGCTGCTGCGCATCGTCACCTGGGCGGCAGACATGCCGACGAATCCGGCGGCCAATGCCAAGCCTACAACCAATGTCTTCAATTTCATGAAAAGTCTCCTCTGTGTGGATAAACAAGTGTTTCGACGCAGGATATTCCTGCAAACCGGCGTCGATGGTAATCGCCTTGGGCGTCTTTCTCCAGTTGATGTCGCGTTATCGGGGTGAATCCTCCATGCTTCGGGGCTTGAAAAAACGGATTTCAATGCTGGGTGTAGCGCGCAATGATGTCGCGATTGACCTCGACGCCGATACCCGGCCCGGTCGGTATCGGCACCCGGCCGGCCTGCATCGTGATCGCGCCGAAGATCAGGTCCTGGCGGAAAGGATGGGCCGACTGATCGTACTCCAGCATCGGCTCGATCGGATTCAGTGCCAGCGGCGCTGGCGGTAGCGTGGCGACGAATTGCAGCGACGCGGCCAGGCCGATGCCCGAACCCCAGACATGGGGCGTGATCGGCATGTGCCAGGCCTGGGCCAACGCGGCGATCTTGCGGCATTCGGTGAAACCGCCGGCCGAACACAGGTCGGGCTGCAACATGTCGACCGCGCGCCGGGACACCCAATCGCGATAACCGACCTTGGTGAATTCGTTCTCGCCGGCGGCCAGCCAGATGTTGGTGAGGTTCTTCAGCTCGCGGTAACCATCGATGTCTTCCGGCGAGATCGGCTCCTCGAACCAGTGGATATCGCAGGCTTCGATTGCCTTGAGAATGCGTCGCGCCGCGCCGACGTTGTAGGCATGGTTGGCGTCGATCATCAGCTTCGGGCCCGGCCCGATCGCCTCGCGCACCGCGCGGATGTAGGCGATGTCCTCCTCGACGCCGAAGCCGACCTTGAGCTTCATCGCGGTGAAGCCGCTGGCCAGATGGCGCCGGGCCTCGTCCACCGCCTCGGCCGGATAAACCCCGTCGCGCCGACGATAAAAACCGGTCGCGTAGGGCTGCACGTCGCTGCGATAGGCGCCACCGAGCAGTTTGTGCACCGGTTTGCCGAGCGCCCGCCCGAGGCAGTCCCATATCGCGATATCCACGCCGCTGATCGCATTCGGAACCGCGCCTTTCTGGCCGAACGGCCGGGTCAGGTTGTACATGCGCTCCCACAATACATCCACGTCGAACGGGTCCTGCCCGACGACGATCGGCTTGAGCGCATGCTTGATGATGGCAGCGGCAATCTCCGGCGGCTGCAGGCCATGGCACAGGCTTTCGCCCCAGCCGATGACGCCATCGTCGGTGATCACCTCGACCAGAACCGCGCTGCGCTGGTGCACCCAGCCCATCGAGAACGCGAACGGCTCGTCCAGTGGCGTCGACAACACATGGGTGCGTACATCGACGATCTTCATGGCCGGACTCCTGCGACGCAGCACGCCGCGAAAAGCGGCATCGGACGACGGGTTGACAGCGCCGGCAAAAGGCAGCTTCTGGCAGACATGGTCATCGGGCGCGCTCCTTCTGTCGGGG
>JBFJZP010000258.1:0-5097 GCA_041622095.1 Burkholderiaceae bacterium
CATAATAGGGTTCCTGAAACTCGATTCTGAACATTCCGCCGGCCGCCTGCAACGCCTCCCCTTCTTCAGCGATCTTCATATAAACATAATCCCCCTCTTTGTGCAGACTCACTCGACGCGGCGCACTCACATTGGATTGTATTTCGTGGGTATCACCTCCTTTCTTGTCCCGATACTGGATCGAAGTCAGCCCATTCCCGTGAATCACAGCATCGGCATAGGCCGCATCGTCATCGAGTTGCCAGCCGGCCGGATCCGGAATGCGGGTGTGGCCATCCGGCCGGTTGCTGGCCACCACGCGGGAGCGGCTGTATTTGCCCGCTTCCAGTTGCGACTTCTGGCTCCAGCCTCCGGTGATGACGAAGTTGCTGATCGCCTGCGCCGGATCGGCGCTGCGCCGACCGGCCAGGTTCATCGGGACGATCGCGTTCTCGCCCAGGCCGCCGCCCTGCATGAACAGGATCTTGAACGCGGCCGGCACCGCCAGCAGTTCGCGCAGGGCGGCTTCCGCCGCTTCGTAGATCGAGATGAACTCCTTGCCGCGATGGCTCATCTCCATCACGCCCATGCCGGATCGACGACCCTGTGCGTCCGGCCAGTCGAGCATTTCATCGGCTGCCTGCTGCAGCACCTCGGTGGCGATCGCGGCCGGCCCGGCGGAGAAGTTGTAGGGGCGTTGCATCAAGCGTGTTGCTTCCGAAAGTCGAGCTGGGGCGGAGTCCGTGGTGGGTCGCTGGCGGTGGTCTGTGCCGGTTCAGCTGGCGTCGTCGCCGGCCTCGGGTGCCGCTCCGCCATCGGCCGCTTCGGGCTCGTTCGCGTCGTTCTCGACCAGTCGCTGCAAGCCGCTGAGTGTCGAGCCGTCGTCCAGGCCGATCAGCGTGACCCCCTGGGTGGCACGACCGAGTTCGCGGATCTCGCTGACGCGCGTGCGCACCAGCACACCCCTGTCGGTGATCAGCATGATCTCGTCATCCGCATGCACCAGCGTGGCGGCCACGACCTTGCCGTTGCGCTCGCTCTGCTGGATCGCGATCATGCCCTTGGTGCCGCGTCCATGGCGGGTGTACTCGGTGATGCTGGTGCGTTTGCCGTAGCCCTTCTCGGTGGCGGTCAGGACCGATTGCTGCTCGTCTTCGGCAACCAGCATCGCGATCACGCTTTGCCCATCCTCAAGCATCATGCCGCGCACGCCGCGGGCGGTGCGGCCCATCGGACGGACATCGTTCTCGTCGAAGCGCACCGCCTTGCCGCCGTCGGAGAACAGCATCACATCGTGCTCGCCATCGGTCAGCGCCGCGCCGATCAGGAAGTCGCCCGGATCGAGGTCGACCGCAATGATGCCGGCCTTGCGCGGATTGCTGAATTCGTCCAGCGCGGTCTTCTTGACCGTGCCCATGCTGGTGGCCATGAACACATAGGCGTCCGACGGGAAGCTGCGCTTTTCGCCGGTCAGCGGCAGCACCACGGTGATCTTCTCGCCTTCCTGCAGCGGGAACATATTGATGATCGGCCGGCCGCGCGAACCGCGCGAGCCCTGCGGTGCCTCCCAGACCTTGAGCCAGTAGAGCCGGCCGCGGTTGGAGAAACACAGGATGTAGTCGTGCGTGTTGGCGATGAACAGCTGGTCGACCCAGTCGTCTTCCTTGGTCGCGGTGGCCTGCTTGCCGCGGCCGCCACGTTTCTGCGCCCGGTATTCGGACAGGGGCTGGCTCTTGATATAGCCGCTGTGGCTGAGCGTGACCACCATGTCGGTGGGTGTGATCAGGTCTTCGGTGCTCAGGTCGAACGAGCTGTGCTCGATCAGGCTGCGGCGCGCGCCGATCTTGCTCTGGCCGAACTCCTGCTTGATATGGCCGAGCTCGTCGGTGATGATGGTCGAGACACGTTCCGGCTTGGCCAGGATGTCGAGCAGGTCCTCGATCTCGGCCATGACGTCCTTGTATTCGGCGACGATCTTGTCCTGCTCCAGCCCGGTCAGGCGCTGCAGACGCATCTGCAGGATTTCCTGGGCCTGGGTATCGCTCAGGCGGTACAGGCCATCCGCACCCATGCCGTAGGACTTCTCCATGCCTTCCGGCCGGTAGTCGTCCGCGTTGACCACGCCACCATCGGCGCGGCTGCGGGTGAGCATTTCGCGCACCAGCTTGCTGTCCCAGGAGCGGGCCATCAGTTCGGCCTTGGCCACCGGCGGTGTTGGTGCATTGCGGATGATGGCAATGAAATCGTCGATGTTGGCCAGCGCTACCGCCAGGCCCTCGAGCACATGGCCGCGTTCGCGCGCCTTGCGCAGGTTGAACACCGTGCGCCGCGTGACGACCTCGCGCCGATGGTCGAGGAAGACCTCGATCAGGTCGCGCAGATTGCACAACTTGGGTTGCCCGTTGATCAGCGCCACCATGTTGATGCCGAAGGTGTCCTGCAACTGGGTCTGCTTGTACAGATTGTTGAGCACCACTTCCGGCACTTCGCCGCGTTTGAGTTCGATCACCAGGCGCATGCCGGACTTGTCGCTCTCGTCCTGGATATGGCTGATGCCTTCGATCTTCTTCTCGTGCACCAGGTCGGCCATGCGCTCCTGCAGCGTCTTCTTGTTGACCTGGTAGGGCAGCTCGTCGACGATGATGGCGGTGCGCTGGCCGCGGTCGATGTCCTCGAAGTGGCACTTGGCGCGCATCACCACCCTGCCTCGGCCGGTGCGGTAGCCGTCCTTGACACCGTTGATGCCGTAAATGATGCCGCCAGTGGGGAAGTCCGGTGCCGGAATGATCTCCATCAAGTCGTCGACCGTCGCTTGCGGATGGCGCAGCATGTGCAGGCAGGCGTCGACCACTTCGTTCAGGTTGTGCGGCGGGATGTTGGTAGCCATGCCGACCGCAATACCGCCGGAGCCGTTGACCAGCAGGTTGGGCAACTTGCTGGGCAATACCAGCGGTTCCTTCTCCGAGCCGTCGTAGTTGGGGCCGAAGTCGACCGTCTCCTTGTCGATGTCGGCCAGCATCTCGTGCGTGATCTTGGCCAGGCGGATCTCGGTGTACCGCATCGCCGCAGCGTTGTCGCCGTCGACCGAGCCGAAGTTGCCCTGGCCGTCGACCAGCATGTGGCGCATCGAGAAGTCCTGCGCCATGCGCACGATGGTGTCGTAGACCGACTGGTCGCCGTGCGGGTGGTATTTGCCGATCACGTCGCCGACGATACGGGCCGACTTCTTATATGGCCGGTTCCAGTCGTTGTTCAGCTCGTGCATCGCGAACAGCGCGCGTCGGTGCACCGGCTTGAGGCCGTCACGGGCATCTGGCAGGGCACGACCCACGATCACGCTCATTGCGTAATCGAGGTAGCTGCGCCGCATTTCCTCTTCCAGACTGATGGGCAGGGTTTCTTTGGCGAACTGGGTCATGGGGGAATGTCTTACGGCGGAAACCGATCATTTTAGAGGCAAGGGGCTGTCGCTATCTGGCAACACATAGCTCAAGAAGGGCGGATTTCCTACAGATCCGGCCGTTGCCGACCCTTGATTGACTAGTTCTGTGTGGCACAATGCCCCCATGCGCTTGGTGGCGGTCACCTGGCGCGTCCAACGCTTCGCAGCGCCGCTGCGGCTAATGTCTCGACAAGGAGAATCATGAAGAATTTGAATAAAGTGGCTATGCTGTTCGCTACCGTGGCGCTCGCAACTGCCGCCAGTGCACAGACCGTCGACAACTGGCGCAATGGCGCTGGCGACGCCGTCTGGAAAAACGGCAGCAACGACCTTTGCTGGCGTAACAGTGCCTGGACCCCGGCTACGGCTGCAGTGGGTTGTGACGGCGCCATCGTGGCTCCGAAGGCTGCTCCCGCACCTGCTCCTGCTCCGGCACCTGCTCCGGCACCCCGCGCTGCACCTGCTCCGGCACCTGCCCCCGCAGCTGCTCCGGCTCCTGCCCCGGCACCTGCCCCGGCACCCCCGCCGCCCGCAGCCACCAAAGTGACCTACGCTGCTGACGCTTTCTTCGACTTCGACAAGTCGGTGCTCAAGCCTGAAGGCAAGGCCAAGCTGGACGATCTGATCGGCAAGGTCAAGGGTATCAACCTGGAAGTCGTGATCGCTGTGGGTCACACCGACTCCATCGGTACCGATGCCTACAACCAGGCCCTGTCGATGCGTCGTTCCGAAGCCGTCAAGGCTTACTTGGTGTCCAACGGTATCGAGAAGAACCGTGTCTACACCGAAGGCAAAGGCGAGAAGCAGCCAGTGGCTGACAACAAGACCAAAGAAGGTCGCGCCAAGAACCGTCGCGTGGAGATCGAAGTTGTCGGTACCCGCACCAACAAGTAATCTTGTTGCTTCCTGAAGCACCCCTCACCGGGTGCTGATGCAAACCCCGCCTCGGCGGGGTTTTGTTTTTTCGTCTCCACGATTTGTTGAATGGCCCCAGGCCGGCAAGCCCGGGCCGCAGTTGTCGATAATCGCGTCATGAACACCAGCGCCAACGTGGACCCGGCCGAACTGGCCAAGTTTTCCGACCTTGCCCATCGCTGGTGGGACAAGGACAGTGAATTTCGCCCCTTGCACCAGATCAACCCCTTGCGCCTGGACTGGATCGCGTCCCTGTGTGCCTTGCAAGACAAGAACGTACTGGACGTCGGTTGTGGCGGCGGCATTCTTGCCGATGCGATGGCGCGCCGCGGCGCGCAGGTGCTGGGCGTAGACCTGGCCACCAAGGCCTTGCGCGTGGCGCAGTTGCATGCGCTGGAAGCGCAGACGCCGAACGTGGACTACCGCGAGGTCAGCGCAGAGGAACTGGCCCGCGAGCAGCCGGCCCGATACGACCTGGTGACCTGCATGGAGATGCTCGAGCATGTGCCGGATCCCGGCTCCATCGTGCGAGCCTGCTCGGAACTGGTCAAGCCCGGTGGCTGGGTGTTCTTCTCGACGATCAATCGCAATGCCAAGGCGTTCCTGTTTGCGATCGTCGGCGCCGAGTATGTGCTGAACATGTTGCCCAAGGGGACCCACAGCTACGACCGGCTGATCCGGCCGAGCGAGCTGGCCCGCCATTGCCGCGAAAGTGGATTGCGCCTGCACCAGACCAAGGGGCTGGAGTACAACCCGCTGAC
>JBFJZP010000259.1:0-5090 GCA_041622095.1 Burkholderiaceae bacterium
CCCAGCTCGATCAACATCGGGTCGCAGATACGCATCGACGCCATGCTGCAGAATGCCGCCAGGCCGACCAGGCGCAAGGTGAGCTGGATCGACATCAGCGCTGACCGCCGACGCCGGTGACCCGGGCGATGCAGTTGCAGGCTCCGGCTGGCCGGATGCAGTCTTCGATCAATTGGAACCCTGCAGCTCAGCACGCCGGCGCCGCATCAGGCGCCATTGCGCGAGGGCGCTGCAGCCGGTGAAACCCACCATCAGCAGGCCCAGCGCGGTCGACCCGTGATTGGGCAGCAGACCCACCGCATAACTGCCCGCTGCGCCAATCAGTTGCTGCATCAGGCCGGCGACGGCGGCAGCCGCACCCGCGAGGCCTGCCAGGACGCCGACCGATCCGGTCAGTGCCGGGGGCATCAACAAGCCATGACCGATGCCAAGCAAGGCCAGCGGCAGCACGAAACCCAGCGGTGAGTCGAGCGCGGTCTGGCTCAGTGCCAGCATCAGGCCCAGGCCGCACAGGGTCAAGCCCTGCCCCAGCACCATCATGCGGCGATCGCCGAAACGGCGCACCAGACGACTGGTCAGGAAGTTGCCCACGATATAGAAGATCGGCAGCACCATGATGTACCAGCCGACGCCGTCCGGCCCCACACCGTAGCCACCCAGCACCAGTGGCGCACCGGCCAGGAACACATAAAAAGCACCGGTGGTCATGCCCAGGACCACCACATACAGCAGGAACACCGGCTCGCGCGCCAGCCGCGCATAAGCGCTGCCCATGGCACCCAGCCAATGGTCCTCAAGGGGCTTTGCCCTGGCAACACGGGCCGGCAACAGGCGCCAGGCGGTTGCCAGCAGCAGCAGTGCCAAGACTGCCATCAACACGAAGTTCGACTGCCAGCCCAGCCGCACATGCAGCTGGCCGCCAATCACCGTTGCCACCGGAGGACACAGGCCCATGACCATGCCGATATAAGCCATCATGCGGGTGCGTTGCGGACCCTGGAACAGGTCCTGCACCATCGAGCGGCCCACCACCATGCCGGCCGCGCTGCCAGCACCTTGCAGCGCCCGTGCGGCAATCAGGCTCTCGAGATTCGGCGCCAACGCCGCCAGCACCGACCCGGCCCCGGCGACCGCGAGCCCGACCATCAGAATCACCTTGCGTCCATGGCGGTCCGACAACGGGCCGTACAGCAGTTGCAAGACACCGAAGGTCATGACGTAGGCGCTGAAGCTCAGCTGCACCGCCGGCTGGCCGGCGCCGAAGATGGCGCCCCACTCCTGCATCGACGGCAGGCAGATCGTCATCGCCAGCAGCCCGAAAGCGATCTGGCCCAGCAAGGTGGCAATCAGCAGGGCACTGGGCAGTGTCGGAGTCGGAGTCGGGGCGTGCTGCATCTGGCTTGCATTATCCGGCCCCGGTGCATTCGACCGCGTCGTTGCGCCTGTCCTCGGCCAGCCAGGCGCCCGACCGCCGCTGCCTCAAGCAAACAGGTGGGTTGCTGCTTGCGGCGACAATCGCCGCATGTCGCAACCCTCGAAAAGCCCTTCCCCGGCCATGCAATCGGCCATCGAGGCCATCAACGGTTGGGAAAGCCCATGGTCGCGCGACACCCGCCCGCCCTGGGGTATCCACGACAAGGACCCTGCCCCCTACAACCGTCTTTATGGTCCTGTGCATCCGCGCGGTGGCGTGTCCGGCGTGGTCATGCATCGCGGCGAACGGCTGGCGCAATGGGGTGATGTCCATCGCAGCGACCTGACGTTCAGCGTCGCCAAGACCTACCTCGGCTTGCTCGCCGGCCTGGCCCATGACGACGGCCTGCTGCCCGATGTGCATGAACCGGTGGTGCGCCGATGCCCGGGCATCGGCTTCGAGGGTGAACGACACGCGCGCATCAGCTGGCACCACATGCTGCAGCAGACCAGCGAATGGGAAGGCAGCTGCCTGGGTATCCCGGAGCAGGTCGATCGCAACCGCTGGCTCGATTACCAGGGCGGCCCCCCGCCGGGTGCCAAAGGCGATCCGCGGCCGCTGGGCGAGCCGGGCAGTCGGTACGAGTACAACGACGTGCGCATCAACCAGTTGTCGCTGGCCTTGCTGCATCTGTGGAAGCGGCCCCTGCCCGAGGTCTTTGCCGAACGCATCCTGCAGCCGCTGCAGTGCAGCGATGACTTCCGGTGGGAAGGTTACGAGCAAGGCTGGACCACGATCGAAGGCCAGCGCATGATGTCGGTCCCCGGTGGCAGCCACTGGGGCGGCGGCGTGTCCATTTCGGCACTGGACCAGTCGCGTATCGGCATGATGCTGATGCGCGGTGGGCGGGTCGATGACCGGCAGGTGTTGTCGCCGGACTGGATTGCCCGCATGCAGCAGCCCTGCACGGTCGCGCCGTACTATGGCTATCTGGTGTGGTTGAACCAGGGTGGAAACCTGTTTGCCGCCGCACCGCGCAGCTCCTGGTTCGCGATCGGTGCCGGATCATCCCTGACCTGGATCGATGCCGAGCTGGAACTGGTGTGCGTCCTGCGCTGGATCGACTCCGCCCGCACCAACGACTGCATCGCCCGCATCATGGCGGCCATTCAGTAAGCCTGAGCCCCGGCAGCGCGCCCGGTTCAGGCGATGGCCTGTTCGCGCGCGTCCGCCGCCGGCTCCAGGTCCTCCGCCAGGAATCCGCCCGACTGGCGTTGCCACAGCTGCGCATAGTGGCCACCATGTTGCAACAACTCCTGGTGCGTACCCTGCTCGACGATGCGTCCGGCGTCCATCACCACCAGCCGGTCCATGCGCGCAATCGTGCTCAGGCGGTGGGCAATGGCGATCACCGTCTTGCCTTCCATCAGCGTGACCAGTTGTTCCTGGATTGCCGCTTCGATCTCGCTGTCCAGCGCCGACGTGGCCTCGTCCAGGATCAGGATAGGCGCGTCCTTGAGCAATACCCGCGCCAGTGCCACCCGCTGGCGCTGGCCACCGGACAACTTGACGCCGCGCTCGCCGGCATGCGCCTCGAAGCCGGTGCGGCCGGCCCAGTCGCGCAATTCGGCGATGAAGCCATCGGCATGGGCCCGCTGTGCCGCGGCAAGCACCTCTGCGTCACTGGCTTCGGGTCGGCCGTATCGGATATTGGCGGAAATCGACCGGTGCAACAGCGACGTGTCCTGCGTCACCATGCCGATGTAGGCACGCAGGCTCTCCTGGGTCACGTCGCGCAAGTCCTGGCCGTCGATGGTGATGCGTCCGCCCTCGACATCATGAAAACGCAACAGCAGGTTGACCAGTGTCGACTTGCCCGCACCGGAACGACCGATCAGGCCGACCCGTTCGCCAGGACGGATGTGCAGGTTCAGGCCCTGCAGCACCTCACGCCCGCCCTGGGCTTTCTGGCCATAACTGAAACTGACATTGTCGAAACGGATGTCGCCGCGGGTGACCTGCAGCGCCTGCGCCTGGGGGCGGTCGACCATCGCATGCGGTACGGCGATCGACCCGATGCCCTCCTGCACCACACCGATGTTCTCGAAGATGCCCGACACCTCCCAGCTGACCCAGCCGGCCATGTTGGTGATCTGCCAGACCAGCGGCAAGCTGGTCGCCACCACCGCCGGGCCGATTGCCTGTGCGTGCCACAACCACAGGCCGACCGACGCCGTGCCGATGACCAGCAAGGCATTGAGCAGCGTCAGCGTACCCATGAAACGCGTCGTCATGCGCATGTGTGCGGCGATCTTGCCGCGGTGCGAATCCATCGACTCGCGCACATAGGCGTCCTCGTCGCGGGCGCGCGCAAACAGCTTGACCGTCATGATGTTGGTATAGCTGTCGACCACCCGGCCCATCACCAGCGAACGCGCCTCGCTGCTGGCGCGCGACAGATCGCGCATGCGTGGCACGAAGTAACGCAGGAAGAACAGGTAGGCGGCGATCCAGCCGACCATCGGCAAGGCCAGCCGCCAGTCGAACGACAACATCATGACGAGTGCGCTGATGCCGTAGACCACGATGTACCAGACCGCGCGCACGGTCGCCACGACGCTCTCGCGCATGGCGTGGCCGGTGTTCATGACCCGATTGGCGATGCGCCCGGCAAAATCGTTCTGAAAAAACGGCGTACTCTGGCGCACCACATGCCAATGGCTTTGCCAGCGCACCAACGTGGTGACACCGGGAATGACGGCGTTGTTGCGCACCATGCTGTCGAGCACGATCATCACAGGCCGCCCGATCAGCAGCACCAGGCCGATACCCAGCAGCAGCGGCGCCTGTTCGCGCAAGGCCTGCTGCGGATCGGTGGCCGCCATCAGGCCGACCATGCGCCCGATGAACACCGGCATCAAGATGTCGATCAGCGCCACGCCCAGGCCGGTGGCCAGCATCGCCAGATACAGGCCACGCGTCTGGCGCATGAAGTACCAGTAGAACGCCAGCAGGTCCGCTGGCGGCCCCTGGTCGGAGGTATCGGAGGGTGCCGCGCTGGCGGGAACGCGGCTTTCGAAGAAGCGGAACATGGTCAGGAAACGGCCGTGACGGCAGGCCTTTAGAAAATGAGTATGGCATGCCGACATCGCAGTGTCATACGCAAGGCCATCGACCTCGCTATACTTGCCGTCGCTCCGGGGTGCGATCAACCAATCGTGGTTGAATCGCTGAGATGGCCAGGCCCAAACCCGTGAACTTGAATCGGTTCGTACCGACGTAAGAAGAGCTGCCAGGACCCGCCGCACGCCACGTGCCAGAGCCTGCCACACCTTTCGGAGCATCTGTGTGTAGCCACACGTCGAAAGGATGGTCCTGATGAATGCTCCCGACAAGTTCGCCCAGTTGCTGAACCTGACCCGCGCGCCCTTCCCCGCCTCGCGCAAGATCCATGTCCCCGGAGAACTGCATCCGCAACTGCAGGTGCCGATGCGCGAAGTGACGCTGAGCAACGGCGAAGCGGTCACGCTGTACGACACATCGGGCCCGTATACCGACCCGCAGGCTACGATCGATGTGCGCAGCGGCCTGCCGACACCCCGCCTGTCCGCGATCGAGGCACGCGGCGACACCGAGATCTACACCGGACGACAGCGCGTGGCACTCGACGACGGCA
>JBFJZP010000260.1:0-5082 GCA_041622095.1 Burkholderiaceae bacterium
GGCACGTTCACGCCGCTGGGCAGGTGGGCAATCATCTCGCCGAGGCTGGCATTCTTGCCGCCGACCGACTCGACGTCGCCCATTCTCAGGTTCTCAAACGGTACGACCAGGGCGGTCGGTCCAAATAGTGCAGACATGGGAAAACTCCGGAGGTTGTAAAAATCGGTTCCGGCGCAATGGCGGCAGTCATGCCGGATGCAGCCTGGAACATGGCCGGGTCCCGGTAGGGTTCTTGTCGGTCTGGACGGGGACGGGCCATGGGAATCTTGTCTGTCGCTAGCGGGCGTTGCAAACATTGTAGAGTGCGGCCATGGGCCGGCGGCAGTTCCGCTCCCGGCCACCCCATCGCGCCAGAATCCATCGCACCATGCCCAATCGCACCGTCTTCTTCATCTCCGATGGCACCGGCATCACCGCCGAAACCTTCGGCAATGCCATCCTGGCCCAGTTCGAACTCAAGGCGCGGCATATCCGGCTGCCGTTCACCGACACCGCCGACAAGGCACACCAGGTGGTCCGCCAGATCAACCATGCGGCCACACTCGACGGGGCCAAGCCGATCGTGTTCACCACGCTGGTCAACATGGAAATCCTGCAGATCCTGCAGGAAGGCTGCCAGGGCATGCTTCTCGACATGTTCGGCACCTTCGTGCACCCGTTGGAGAACGAGCTCCAGCTCAAGTCCAGCCATCGGGTCGGACGCTTCAGCGACGCCAGCAAGAGCAAGGAGTACCAGGACCGCATAGAGGCGATCAACTTCTCGCTGGCCCATGACGACGGGCAGTCCAACCGCGACCTGGAGCAGTCCGACGTCATCCTGGTCGGCGTCAGCCGCAGCGGCAAGACACCGACTTCGCTGTACCTGGCGATGCAATATGGGCTCAAGGCATCCAACTACCCGTTGATACCGGAAGACTTCGAACGCCAGCAACTGCCGCCGGCTCTGCTGCCGCACCGGGCCAAGTTATTCGGCCTGACGATCGCACCGGAGCGACTCAGCGAGATCCGCCATGAACGACGGCCGAACTCGCGTTATGCCGCGATCGAGAACTGCCGCATGGAGGTGGCCGAAGGCGAGGCGATGATGCGCCGCAGCGGCATCCGCTGGTTGTCGACCACCACCAAGTCGATCGAGGAGATCGCAACGACGATCCTGCAGGACATCCGGCCCGAGCGGCTGACTTACTGACGGCGCCCAGGCCGCCTCTTTTCCCGCACTGCCCCGGCCTGTCCGGTCGACTCTGATTCCCTGCCGGGTCACGGGCATAGCTCTGGCTCTGGCTCTGCTTCCGTTCTGGTTTCGGTCCAGGTCCAGGTCGTTGACTCGGGATCGCCCATGGACAATTCCTCCCGATCCAAAGCAACACCGGCGACGTCAACCTGCACACCGGCGAAAACGCGGCGCCAGGGCTCAAGACGATGGCCATGGCCTACAACAACGGCGCCGGCGGCGACATTTACAAGCCCAAAGCGGCAATGCCGGCCTTGGCCACCTGCGCGTCTTCCGACGACTTGACGCCACTGACACCCACCGCGCCGATGCACTGGCCGTCGACCATGATCGGCACGCCACCTTCGAGCAGGCCGTGCAGCAGCGGCGCGCTCAGAAAAGCGGTGCGCCCGCCGTTGACGATGTCTTCGTAAACCTTGCTTTCGCGCCGGCCCAACGCAGCGGTATGGGCCTTGCTGGGGGCGATATAGCTGGCGGTGGCAGCGGCGCCATCCAGGCGTTGCAGGTGCAGCAGATGACCACCATCGTCGACGATGGCGATACACACCGCCCACTGGTTGCGGACCGCCTCGTCCAGGGCTGCTGCGGCGATACGCTGGACGTCGGAGAATTCGAGGGTGGCTTTGGTTTTCATGAAGACGGTTCTGTAAGGGAAAGCAGGTCGGAACGACCCGGGCCCTAAAGCATAACGTCCCACCAGATCCGATAGCGAGGGCTCCGCGCCGGCCCTCGCGAAGGGCCGTTGCGGCCGATAACCGCTTTCCGACTGGGCCAATCGGCATGGGAAACTTGAACTATCCTAGAATGTCTGCATCTACCGTTGGGTGGTAACAACAGGAGCCAAACACATGAATGATCGCGTACAGACCTTTGACCATAGCGCTGGTTACGGCCAGGGCATATCTGCGCAGCAGCGCAATAAGGTATTGCGCAACACTTACTGGCTGCTGGCCTTGAGCATGTTGCCGACGGTGCTGGGCGCCTGGATCGGCGTGACCACCGGCATCACCGCGTCTCTGGGCGGCGGAATGGGCCTGATGGTGTTCCTGGGTGGCGCCTTCGCCTTCATGTTCGCCATCGAAAAGACCAAGAACTCGGCCGCCGGCGTCCCGGTGCTGCTGGCATTCACCTTCTTCATGGGCCTGATGTTGTCGCGCATCATCGCGATGGTGCTCGGCTTCAAGAACGGCGCCGACCTGATCATGATGGCATTCGGCGGTACTGCCGGTGTCTTCTTCGTCATGGCCAGCCTGTCGACCGTGATCAAGCGCGACCTCAGCGGCCTGGGCAAGTGGCTCATGGTGGGCGCGGTGGTGCTGATGGTTGCGGCAATCATCAACGTCTTTGTGGCCTCGTCGGCCGGCATGATGGCGATCTCGGTGCTGGCGATCGGCATCTTCAGTGCCTTCATCCTGTACGACCTCAAGCGCGTCATCGACGGCGGCGAAACCAACTACATCAGCGCGACGCTGGGCCTGTATCTGAGCGTCTACAACGTGTTCCAGAGCCTGTTGATCCTGCTGGGTATCGGTGGCGGCGACAGCGACTGATCACGACGTCCGGTAAGCAAAGGCCCCTTTCCGGGGCCTTTTTTCTGGGCGATCGGAACACCCAGGCCTTCAGTCACCCGCCCGAACTGCCGATAATCCTGACAAGCATCCCCGTCAATCCATGGTTTCGCGTCTACTTCCCATCCTCGCCATCGCCCTGCTGACCGCCGGTTGCGATGTCGCGGACATACTCGGCCCGGACCCCCGTGTGGCCCAGCGCGAAGCGGACGGGCGCGCAATCGGCGCCGCCTGCCGGCATGCGATGCGCGGCATCGAAGACTGCTACAAGCTGAACGAACGCGCACCCAAGACAGCCGTCTTCGAAGGCTGGAAAGAGATGGACAAGTACATGCGCGAGAACAAGATCGAAGGCATCGCGTCCAAAATCGAAAGCTCGACGAACTCCAGCGAAGTGATGCTGAGCGACAACGCGACCGGCAAGAAGACCGGCAACTGAATCCGGGCCTTCTTGGTCGCCCGGCGCCAGGCGACCTCAGCCGGCGGTGGCTGCAGCTTGCGGGTCGGCGCGCTCGAACACCGCAATGCTCTCCACATGCGCGGTGTGCGCAAACATGTTGACCACACCCGCGCCGACACAGCGATAACCCGCCTGCTGCACCAGCACCGCCGCATCCCGGGCCAGCGTGGCCGGGTTGCAACTGACATACACGATTCGCTGCGGCATGCGCCAGGCGCCCGGCGCCGGCAAGGTGGACAAGTCGATATCGGCCGCAACCACGCCACCGGCAGCATGTACCAGGGCCTGGTGGGCGGTCGCCAGCGCCTGCACCAGCGCGTAAGCACCCTCGCGCGGCGGATCCATCAGCCATTTCTGCGCGACGCCGTCCGCCATCAGCATCGGTGCGGTCATCTCGAACAGGTTGCGCGTGACAAACTCGACCGGCGCCAGCGCCTGGCCCGGCGCCCGTTCCGCGGCATTGCTGCGCGCATTGGCCTGGGCCCGCTCGACCAGCGCCTGGCTGCCTTCGACGCCCAGTACCTGCGCCGCCTGCGTCGCCAGCGGCAAGGTGAAGTTGCCCAGGCCGCAGAACCAGTCGATGACACGTTCCTGGGGCCGGACATCGAGCAAGCGCAAGGCGCGGCTGACCAGCACCTGGTTGATCGACGGGTTGACCTGGGTGAAATCGGTCGGCCGGAACGGCATGCGAATGCCGAATTCCGGCAACCGGTACGCCAATTGGGGGCCATCGGCATCCAGTGGCGCCACCGAATCCAGGCCGCCCGGCTGCAGCCACCACTGGATCAGTTGCTGCTGCCCGTCGGCCGACCGGCTGTGGGTCGCCGCGAACGCACGCAACATGGCCAGATCGGCTGGCGACAGGGCCACCATATGGCGCAGCACCAGGGCCACGACCTGGGTCGGGCCATCGTCGCCGACCGCCAGTTCGATCTGTGGACACTGCTCGCGTGCCTGCATGCCTTCGATCAGTTCACGCATCGGCATCAGCAGGTCACTGACGAATGGCGGCAACACCCGGCACTGCTGCATATCGGCCACATAGGCGCTCTTGCGCTCGTGAAAGCCGATCAGCACTGCGCCCTTCTTGCGCACGTAGCGGACCGACAAGCGGCCCCGGTAACGGTAACCCCAGGACGGCCCGTGGATCGGCCGCAGCACCACCTCCGGCCGGACCTTGCCCAGATGCCAGAGGTTGTCTTCCATCACCCGCTGTTTGACCGCGACCTGACCATCCGCATGCATATGCTGCATCTTGCAGCCGCCACAGGCGCCGTTGTGCAGCCCGAAATGCGGACAAGCGGGCGTGACCCGTTGCGATGACGGCCGGTGGATCGCCATGACCACCGCCTTGTCGAAGCTCGACTTCTTGCGAAAGGTATTGACGCTGACGGTCTCGAACGGCAACGCGCCCTCGACGAACACCACCTTGCCGTCGGCCCGATGCGCAATACCTTGCGCCTCCATGTCGAGCGATTCGATGGTCAGCCGGTCATCGGCGAAGCCGGTCGCCGCTGCTGCGGTATCAGTCATGCCGGTGGCGCCTCAATTCCAGGCCTGCAGGTATTCCTGCCAATGCGGCTCCGTCTCGGCCAGGCCGGCCAGCGTCTGCTTGACGGTGGCAATCTCCTGCTCGTATTCCTTGTCGAGCAGACCGCCACGCATCTTCTGGAATCGGCAATACACGAGATAGGTGTTCATCACGTCGGTTTCGCAATAACGACGGATGTCGTCGAGCTTGCCGTCGAGATACGCCGGATACACCGCCGAGCCGTCCATGCCGAGCTTGCCGGGAAAACCGCACAACTTGGCCATTGCGTCCA
>JBFJZP010000261.1:0-5081 GCA_041622095.1 Burkholderiaceae bacterium
CCGCCTGCCCCAGCGCCTGCCCCAGCGCAGCCTGAACCACAGCCACCTGCACCGGCACCTGCACCGGCACCCGAATCCCCGCCCGTGCCGCAGCCAGCACCGCCGATCGAGCCTGCGGGCAAACCTGTCGCGCCAGGACCCTGGTGGTGGTTGCTCGCCGCAGTGCCGGGGGCCGGCGCGGCCGTCTGGTGGTTGCGCCAGCGGCGCATGTCGAAACAGAAACCGGATAACGTCCGGGCGGCCAGACCCGATGTCGACGCACGGCTCGCAGGGCCTGAGCGACGGCCGCAGGTCGTCTCGCACGAGGGTCCCGCACTGCATGTCGGCATCGACGTCTCGGGACCGAAACCGAGCGCGCGGCCGACCGCCACGATTGCACCGGAGGAAAACCATGAGTGAAACCCGCTTCAATGCCTGCGACCTGCTCGATGTAAAGGCCGAAGACCTCGCCGACACACTGGCCGACCACGTCAAGCAGCATGCCGCCCAGGCCGGCCTGCCCGCCTCGACACTGGGATTCGTCGCCGACGCGGCGGCGCAGGCGGTCGCGAAACGCCTGCAGTTCGATATCTTTGAACTCGTGTTCAAGGCCTGGGCCGCCGTGCGTGAGTTGCAGGACTATGCCGACCCGGTCAAACATCCGCCCAGCGAGACCTCGCTCGTGCGCTGGGGCAAATGCAGCATCCAGGCGCCGCAGGCGCTCGACCTGACCATGAGCCTGGCCGGTATCACCTTGCCGGTGCTGCGCCTGACGGTCGATTTGTCAGCGGAGTTTCACAGCCTGGCGCTGACCATCCAGGGCGGGGCAATCCGTAAGCTGGCACCAGGCCCGTGTTGCGCATCGGCCGGATTGAAATACCGCAAGGTCGCGTTGATCGCACCGCGCAAAACACCGGAGCTGAGTTTCGAGCACGGCATCGAATTCGCCGAAGGCTTGCAGATTGCGTGAAGCTTGGCGGACTAGACAAGCGCATGGGCACACGCGCATCGGGCGTGCCATCATGCCCGGCATCAGGAATCAGCCCTCTCGTCGGTGCGGCGCCGTGGCGGCCGCTCGGCCGGCTTTACTGGCCCGCGAAGGGCTGCGGCTTGAGTGAGCGCAGATAACTGACCAGGGCGGCCATGTCGGCGTCGTTGATGTTCTTGTAATAGTCGAATGCCATCGGCGGCCGGTACGGCTTGCCGTCGCGACCGACGCCTTGGCGAATCGCCTTGATGATTTGCGCGTCGGTCCAGTCCTTGAGACCGGTCGCATGCGGCGTGAGGTTGCGCGTCACACTCTCGCCCCACGGGCCCGGAATCTTCTGGCCACCGGCACCGAGCTTGTCGTGCTGCAACATGCCCTTGCCGTCGCGCGGCGTATGGCATTCCAGGCAGTGGCCGATCTGGGCCAGGTACTCGCCGTAGGCTTTCTTGTCGCTGGCCGGCGGCGCCTTGACGCTCTTGACCGGTGGGCCATACGACGGCGGCAAGGGCATCTTGTAGCTGGATTTCACTACCGTGTTCTTGACCGGCGGCTGGACCCGCAGGTAGGCGATGATGGCGGCCAGGTCGCTGTCGGAGATATGCCGGTAGAACTCGATCGGCATCGGCGGGCCGATGATGCTGCCGTCCGGCCGGATACCTTCTCGAATCGCCTTGGCCAACTGGGCATCGGTCCATTTGCCGATGCCGGTGTCCGGGTCGGGAGTGATGTTGGGCGCGTAGGCCTTGAACATCGCATCGTCGAACACCATGCCACCGGACAAACCCTTGTCGGCCAGCGGCTGGCCCTTGTCGCCGCGCGCCATGTGACAGTTGCCGCAGGCGACAACACCTTCCATCAGGTATTTGCCACGTGCAAGGGTTGCAGCATCGGCAGCAGCCTGGGCCGAGAATGCCGCGATGCCAGCCCCTGCTCCAAGAACGACGACCCATGCGGATTGACGAAGTTTTCGCATCAAAGCTCTCCCAAGCTCAGGCGCGACAGCCACACCGTATCGCGCGACCCGGTCACGGTAGCACGGTGCCGGGGGGTGCGCAAGCCATGCAGTGGCGCCGGCGTCGGAACCGGCCGACCGCCGCTTACTTGTAGAAGGCCTCGACCTTGCCCTTGAGCGTGATCAGTAGCGGGCGGCCCTTGCGGTCCAGCGTCTTGCCGGCCGGCACCTTGATCCAGCCTTCGCTGATGCAGTATTCCTCGACGTCGCGGCGCTCCTTGTCGTTCAGGCGGATGCCGATGTCGTGTTCGAACACCGCGGCCACATGGTGGCGGCTGGCGGGGTCGACCGACAGGCGGTCGGGCAGTTCGGGGCGGGAGGGGTTGGCTTGTTCAGTCATAAGCCGCGATTTTCCACCATGCGCCGACGCACCGGATGAACAAGCAGCGCGCCGACACATCCCGGCCACGGCGGGTTGCGCAGCGGCGGCCCGGACGCGGCGAGTGGCCGCGGCGTCAGAAACCCAGTGAGGTGCCCGCGCCGAGCAGCGTGGCCGCACCCAGCAGCGCGAAGATGGCGGCCGCCACGCCATGCACCAGCTTCATCGGGATCCGGTGCGCCAGGCGGTCGCCAATGAACACCGCCGGCACATCGGCAATCAACATGCCCAGCGTGGTGCCGACGACCACGAGGGACGCACTGGCGTAATGCGCGGCCAGCGCGACCGTGGCGACCTGGGTCTTGTCGCCCATCTCAGCCAGGAAGAAGGTGACGAAGGTGGCGCCGAAGACGCCCAGGCGGCTGGCGATGCGGGTCTCCTCCTCCTCGATCCGGTCGGGAATCAGCGTCCAGATCGCCATCGCGATGAACGACCCGCCCAGCACCCAGCGCAGTGTCTGCGGACCGACGACGCTGGTGATCCATGCACCCAGCGCACCAGCCAGCCCGTGATTGATCACGGTGGCGAACAGGATGCCGGCAATGATCGGCAGGGGCTTCTTGAAGCGTGCGGCCAGGATGAAGGCCAGCAACTGGGTCTTGTCGCCTATTTCGGCCAAAGCGACTACACCGGTGGAGACGAGCAGGGATTCCATGACAACGAGGGACTCCAGGGCCGGGAACAGACGAATGACCACGGCGCAACCCCGGCCCAACCGGAGGCGATGTGGTCAAAGGTCTTGCCAAGTGATGGAACCGCTGGCGCCATGGCATCCATGCGTGGATGCCAAGTATGTTGACGCAAGCCTCTTCGATGAACGAAGAGCGGCTACTCCCCTGTGACGGGCGCGATTCTACGCCGCGGCAGGCGGCGCAGCTGCGTGCCGCGTGGTGTACCGGGCACCGCGCCGGTCCATGCCGGTGGAACCTCTGGCGCTTGCGGCAATCCACCGTTGCAGGAGACACGCCATGCCACGCTGGAAAATCAGGACACTGCTGGTGCTGTTCGCATTCATGTCGATCAGCGGCGCCTGCATGGCCCAAGCAGGCGATCGGGACATCGCGCCAGTGGCGCCGGCGGCATCGAGCATCATGCGCGGCGGATCACCGCGCCCCTATATCGAACCGATCGTGGTGCCGTCCGCCGCCGGGCAGATCCCACCCTTGCGCCAGCCAGCCGCGCCGATCCAGATCACGCCGCCCGTCGCGCCGACCTTCTCGTCGGGTTGCGACAGCACCGGCTGCTGGGGCTCCGACGGCACCCGCTACAACGCAGTGGGCGGATCGCTGGTGCGTCCGGATGGCCGCAACTGCCAGAACACCGGCGGGGTGATCTCCTGCCCCTGATCCGCAAGGCACGACCCGACGCGGATCACAACCGCATCAGGTCCTCGATCGCGTCGACCACCATCTGGGTGCCGATGGCGATCAGCAACAGGTCATTGGCGACGCGTACATAACGATAACCGGCGGGCGCCGGTCCGATCCTGACCACCACCGACTGCGGTACCGGATAGAACACCACGCCGCCCGGCAGCGGTTTGCCCAGGGCCCACTTCCGGGCCTGGCCCGGCGGCATGCAGCCGTTGTTCTTCTTCGCCAGTCCGGGTGGGCAATGGCCTGCCTTGCGTTGCTGGCCGTAATAGCCGATGGCCTCCGTGCGCTGGCGCTCGACGAAGAATTTTCCGACCGCCAGGTCGGCGTGGGCCTGCTGGCTGTGTTGGGCCTTCTTGCTCTTGCCGCGATGGTCGTCATCCGGCTTGGTTGCCAGCGTGGCACCACAAGACACGGCCAATGCCACAAAGGCCGCGAGCATACGGACGCGAGGGTTGGAAACTGGATTCATGATGGGTTCCGATAGTCAGAAAGTCTTTGTGAAAGCGAATGCCGGTACGGCGACGGCGCATGCATGCGATCCATGGCCAGATCTATTGCTTCCCACCGCCACCGCCACCGCCGCCACCGCCGCCACCTCCGCCGTTTCCACCACCGTTTCCACCACCGTTGCCACCACCGTTCCCGCCGCCGCTGTTGCCGCCGCCGCTGTTGCCGCCGCCGGCACTGCTGCCCTTGCCCCCCACGTCCCCGCCAAGACCATTGCCCTTGCCGGCATCACCTCGCGCACCGGACTTCCCGGCCGCCGCCATATTCGTCCCGACCGAGCTGCGTTCCGCCTTGCTGGAGCGCGCTTGCTCACCGGCCTTCGCACTCTTGGCAGCACCCATGACCTGCCCGAGACTGACGCCCTGCGACTTGGCGATCTCGCCCCAGCCCATGCCGCTGGCGCGCTGCCCCATGACACCGTCGAGCGCGGACAGAAAGTCTTTTGACGTCGCATCCGGCCCCACCTGGGACTTGGCCAGTGACAGCGCGATGTCGATATTGCCGAAACCCATGGTCTTGCCGGTTCCGGACACCGTGGTGCCACCCACCGTCACATCCTTGCCCGCACGCATACCCTCGACCACGGCCCGCGCATCGCCTGCCGAACCGATCGCCGGTGCATACGCATCGGCGAGCCGCCCGACCGAATTCTGCGTCGCGACGGTTGCGGTCGGGGTGGCTGTTGTCTGTGCCCACGTGGCTTGCAGCGGCAGCAAAATGCCCAAGGCAAGCGTGCAAGCCGCGATTCGAAAACATGAAGTGGACATCGGTTGTTCCTCTGGAAAAAGACTAGAAAATGGTGGCGCTACCGACACCTGAAGGCGCCTGACGCGACGACAG
>JBFJZP010000262.1:0-5080 GCA_041622095.1 Burkholderiaceae bacterium
GTGCGCTGGACATACCAGCGCGCATCGTCACCGGCTACCAGGGCGGCGAGCGCAACAGCGTCGATGGCTTCTGGACCCTGCGCCAGAGTGACGCCCATGCCTGGACCGAGATCTGGCTGGCCGGTCGCGGCTGGGTCCGTGTCGACCCGACCTCCGCGGTCGCACCCGGGCGCACCGGCAGCCTGGAGCGGCTGCGCCCGGCACCGGGTGCGGTGGCCTCCGCGCTGCAGGCGGTCAATCCACAGGTCTGGCTCGAGTTGCGGGCGACCTGGGAGGCGCTGAACAACCGCTGGAACCAGTGGGTACTGAACTACAACCAGAGCACCCAGCTCGACCTGCTCAAGGACATCGGTTTCGACGCGCCGAGCTGGCAGGACCTGGGTTATGTGCTGCTCGGGCTGATCGTCGCATCCAGCCTGGCGGGCGCGGCCTGGACCTTGTGGGACCGGCATCGGCAGGACCCCTGGCTGAGACTGCTCGAACGCGCCAGCCACAAGCTGCGCGCAGCCGGCTGGCCGGTCGCGCCGGGCAGCCCGCCACGGCGCATGGCCCAGGCCGTGGGCGCGCAATGGGGCGCCGCCGATCATCGGGCCCAGGCGCTGACGCGCTGGTTGCTCGCGATGGAGGCGCAGCGTTATGCCCGCACCGACGCCGACGGCGCGCTGCGGCTGACCCGTTTGCGGCGAGAATTCTCCCAACTCCCCTGGCCGAAGTAATGTCTGCATCCGTCCGCGCTTTCCTGATTGCCTGTCTGTTGTGCCTGTACCTGCCCGATGGCGACGCGGCCAAGGCCTCGAGCAAGCGGCGGGTCGCTGCCGAACCGGCCGCCGGTGCCTTGTATGCGACACGGGACGACGCCATGCGGCTGGCAGACGAGATCGCCGAGCGGCGCGGGCTCGACCGGAGCTGGGTTCGCGAGGCCATCGGTCAGTCGCGCCATCTGCCACAAGTCGCCCGCTGGGTGCTGCCGCCGGCCAGCCCGACCGCGAAGAACTGGCGCGTCTACCGCAGCCGCTTCATCGACCCGGTACGTATCCGCGCCGGCGTCGCGTTCTGGCAGACCCACGCAGCGGCGCTGGCACGTGCCGAGCAGGTCTACGGC
Organism: Burkholderiaceae bacterium; assembly: GCA_041622095.1. GTDB lineage: Bacteria > Pseudomonadota > Gammaproteobacteria > Burkholderiales > Burkholderiaceae_C > CAISIP01. The sequence goes on from JBFJZP010000262.1 coordinate 1,103, forward strand.
GTGCCGGCCCAGATCATCGTGGGCATCATCGGCGTGGAGACGATCTACGGCCGCAACACCGGCAACTTCCGGGTAATGGATGCCTTGTCGACACTGGCCTTCGATTTTCCGGACGCGCATCCGCGGGCCAACGAGCGGCGCGCTTTCTTCCGCGGCGAACTCGAGCAGCTGCTGTCGCTGGCACAACGTTCATCCAGCGACCCGATGGGCTACAAAGGCAGTTACGCCGGGGCCATGGGCATGCCCCAGTTCATGCCGTCGAGCTGGGTGCGGTACGCCATCGACTTCGACGCAGACGGCCGGATCGACCTGTTCGACAGCGCAGCCGACGTGATCGGTTCGATCGCGAATTACTTCCAGGCCTTCGGCTGGCAGAAGGACATGGCAACCCATTACCCGGTGCGCTTCGACCCCAATCGGGTCGACATGGACACCCTGCTCGCACCCGACATCCTGCCGACCTTCAGCGTGCAGAGCTTCACCGCCAAGGGCGCGATCCTCGACGAGACCGGCATGCGCCACAGCGGTCCGCTGGCGCTGGTGGAGTTGTTCAACGGTGATGCACCGCCGTCGTATGTCGCAGGCACCGAGAACTTCTACGTCATCACGCGCTACAACTGGAGCAGTTATTACGCGCTCGCGGTGATCGAACTCGGCCAGGAGATCGCGGCAGCCCGGGGCCGCTAGCGCGATCTTGACGCGCAGTCAGCTCGCCGGCGATCCGGCCGCGCGCTGGCGCAACCAGCGCACCAGTTCGGCACGCGGCATCGGTCGCGCGATCAGGTAACCCTGGACATCGTCGAATCCGAGTTCACGCATCAGCTTGAGCTCGGCTTCGGTCTCCACCCCTTCGGCCACCGTGCGCAACTCGAGCTTGCCGGCCATGGCCATGCTGCTCTCCAGGATCGCGCGGGCCGCCGCATCCCGGGTGCCGCGTTGCACGAAGCTGCGGTCGAGTTTCATCTCGGTGAACGGAATCCGGCCCAGCTGTTCGAACGACGAATAACCGATGCCGAAGTCATCGATCGACAAGCCGAATCCCTTGAGCCGCAGGCGCGTCAACACATCGAGCGCCACCGCGATATCCTTGGTCACGCCAGTTTCGGTCACCTCGAACATGATGTCGGCCGGGCGCAGTCCCCGCTCGAGTGCCGAGTGCAGCAACAGGTCGGGCAGGTTCAGGTCGTCCAGCCACAAGGCCGACAGGTTCAGCGAGATCGCCAGCGGATAACCGGCTGCGTGCAGCGCCGCGGACTCGCGCAGCGCAAGCTGCAGCAACACGCCCGACAACTCGCCGACGATACCGGCCCGCTCCGCCGCAACGATGAACAGATCCGGCGCAACAAAGCTGCTGTCCGGACGGCGCCAGCGGGCCAGTGCCTCCACCCCCACCGGCGCCAGCGTGATGGCGTCGACCTTGGGCTGGAACCAGATCGAGAACTCCTGGTTGCGGATCGCCGCCTGGATCGCCTGCGGCGTGATCGCCGAACCCGGGCCGCTGGCCCGTTGCCCTGCCACCACCGGCGCGGTGCGGCGCAGCAACATGCGCATCTGCTGCGGCGAGGCTGGCTTCTGGACCTGCCCGAGTACCGTCAGTCCCTGCAACTGGGCCAGGTTGCCCACCGTGGCGAGCAGTTGCTCGTCGGCACCACTCATCAACACCAATGCGCCACGAAAACCACTCTGACCGAAGCGGCGGATCATCTCGACACCATCCATCTGCGGCATGTTCAGATCGCAGACGACGACATCCAGCGGCACACTGCTGTCGCCCATGCGCTGTATCGCCTGCGCACCGTCACGTGCGGTCAGGACCTCCCGCACCCCGATGCCGGCCAGCATCTGCTGCATCTGCATCAACACCACCGGGTCATCGTCGACCACCATCACCGAGTCCACCACCGGATCATTGGCCAGATCCGGCGTCTCGGGCTCCAGGGGTGCCGGCAGCGATGTCGACTCCTGCGCGTCGAGCGCCTCGACCTGCTCGCGCACCAGGGCCAGTGCGGCGCGCAATTCGGCCAGCGCCTGCGCCAGCGGCGGCGTCTGCGGTGCTGGCGCCGCCCGCTCCAGGTCCTGCGCCAGCCGGGCGTACTGCATCGCGCCAACGGTGCGCGCCGACGCGGTCTGGCGATGCATTTCGCGCACCACCGTCGCCTTGTCATGATCGCCGGCCCGGGCCAGGGTGCGCAGGCCGGCCTCGGCCGAGCCGACAAAGGTTGCCAGCAAGGCGCGCGCCTTGTCGGTGCTGACCCGGCCCAGCACCCGGTACAGGGAGTCCAGGTCGAGCACCGGCTCGGCGACCGATTCGCCCTGGCCTGGCCGGCCATCGGCACCCGCCGGTGCCTGCGCCGCTTGCGTCGCCGGAACCGGCGCAGTTGCGCGCACCCAGCGATTGAGCATGCTGCGCAAGGCCTCGAGCGAAATCGGCTTGGTCAGCATGTCGTCCATGCCGGCTGCCATGCAGCGGCTGCGTTCGCCGGCGAGCACCGCCGCACTGATGGCAATGATCGGCACCCGCTGCGCGCCGGCGTCGGCCTCCTGGCCGCGGATTGCCTGCGCCAGTGCATGACCACCCATGCGCGGCATGTCCAGGTCGGTCAGCAGCAGATCGAACCGCTGCGACTTCCAGCGCTCCAGTGCGGCCACGCCGTCATTGACCACCTCGACTTCGCAGCCCAGCGTGCGCAACTGCTGCTGCAACACCGCCTGGTTCGGCCCATAGTCCTCGGCCACCAGGACGCTGGGTTTGTGCGTTGTAGCGACCGCCGTGCCTGGCACGGCGGCATCGGCAATCGACGCCGGCGCCGGCGCCAGTGCCCGCAGCGCCGGCAGATCGATCCAGAAGGTGCTGCCTTCCTGCAACTGGCTGTCGAAACCGATCGTACCGCCCATGGCACTGACCAGCCGGCGCGAAATCGCCAGGCCGATGCCGGTGCCTTCGATCTGTCCACGCTCGGCGCCCAGTCGTTCGAAGGCGCCAAACACCCGGCTGGCCATCGCCGGCGCGATCCCGGTGCCGGTGTCGCGCACCGCGATCCGCACCCGCGCCGGTCCGGCGTCGGCAGACGCCCCCTGGTAGGCACACAACACCCGCACCGTGCCATCCGGGCGGTTGTACTTGATCGCATTCGACAACAGGTTGATGATGATCTGGCGCAGGCGCACCGCATCCGCCGACACCACCGCATGGCGTGCGTCGCCGCCATCGAACACGATGCGGATGCCCTGGTTGGCCGCCAGCGGAGCGACCATCGACAGGCTCTCGTTGATGACGGTCTCCACTGCCACCGGGCCCATCGTCAGCTCCAGCTCGCCGGCCTCGACGCCTCCGAGCTCGATCAGGTCATCGACCAGCGACAACAGGTGGCGCCCGGCGCGTTCGATCTCGGCGGCGTTGTTGCTGGCCACTTGCGACAACTGCACCTCGGTCCGCAACAGCTGCGAAAAACCCAGGATCGCGTTGAGCGGTGTACGCAGTTCATGGCTGACACTGGCCAGAAACGCACTCTTGGCACGGTTCGCACGCTCCGCCTCCTCCTTGGCCGACCGCAGGGCTTCCTCGGCACGCTTGAGCTCGGTGATATCGACGCCGAACGCGTAGTAGCGCTGCAGCCCCCGCTGGCCCTTGGCGCCCATCACCTCGGTCACCTGCAGGTGTACCGCCGCGCGATGCGCATTGCCTTCGTAGAAGCGCTCGACCACCACGTTCTCACCGACACGCAGGCGCTCGATCTCCGCCCGGGTCTGGCGAAATCGCTGCTCGCCGATGAACTCGCGCATGTGACGACCCAGCATCGCGTTGGCCGGCAACCCGAACAGGCTGGCAGTACGTGCATTGACATAGGTGTAGATGAAGTCCTGGTCGATGACGCTCACATATCCGGGAAAGGCGTCCATCAACGCGCGCTGCTGCCCGTCGCTCTCGCGCAGCGCGGTGAGCGCCTGTTCCTGCAGCGTGATGTCGCGCAAGGTCCA
>JBFJZP010000263.1:0-5075 GCA_041622095.1 Burkholderiaceae bacterium
CAGCGCAGCATGAGCCGGCCGAGGCGGCCGAGACACCGGACGATTCCGCGACGCCCGCGTCAAGCCCTTCTTCAATCCCCAACCAATCCCCAAACCCAACCGCTGCCGGGTCTTTGCCCTCGGATGCGACACCCAAGGTGGAGCGCAACAATGAATGACAACCAACCGGACGACAAGCCCGTGAACCCGCCGCAGCCAGAGGAGGCGCAGGACCGTCCCGCACAAACGGATATGCCGGCGACGTCGGCAGCGGAATCGACACCGGCGGCGTCCCCGGCGGATGCGAGCGGCGCACGCGGCGCGACACCGGCCCAGGCTGGCGACGACCGGATCCGTTTCGAGGACGTGATCTCCGGCCAGTTCGATGCCGAAGAGGAAAGTCCGGACGTTGCGCCGCCCAAGCGGGTGCTCGCGCCCCAGGCGGAGACCCCGAAGCTGCACAAGGTGCTGGCACAGGCCGGCATGGGGTCGCGGCTGGAGATGGAGCAGCTGATCATGGAAGGGCGGATCACGGTCAACAACGAGCCGGCCCACATCGGTCAACGCATCCAGTATGGCGACCATGTGAAGGTCAACGGCAAACCGATCCGCTTCCGGGTCGAACCGCCACCGGCGCGCGTGATCGCGTACCACAAGCCGGCCGGCGAGGTCGTCACCCATGACGACCCACAGAACCGCCCGACGGTATTCCGACGCCTGCCCAAGTTGCAACAGGGCAAATGGCAGTCGGTGGGTCGACTCGACCTCAATACCGAGGGTTTGCTGCTGTTCACCAGTTCCGGCGAACTGGCCAACAACCTGATGCATCCACGTTTCGGCCTGGAGCGCGAATACGCGGTGCGGGTGCTGGGTGCGCTGAGCAATGAAGAAAAGCAGCGCCTGCTCGACGGCGTGCGGCTGGACGACGGCATGGCGCAGTTCGGCACGATCGAGGATGGTGGTGGCGAAGGTGCCAACTGCTGGTATCGGGTGACGATTTCCGAAGGGCGCAACCGGGAGGTTCGGCGCATGTTCGAGGCGGTCGGTCATGCGGTAAGCCGGCTGATCCGTATCCGTTACGGCGCCATGTTGTTGCCCCGTGGACTCAAGCGCGGCGCCTGGATGGAGCTCGATGACGCCGACATCCAGTCGCTGCAGCGTGCGTCGGCCCGTGCCGGTGCGGCGCCAGGGCGGGCCGGTGGCGGTGATGGAGCCGAACGGGACGGCGCCGGTGCTGGCAACCGCAAGCGCCGGCGCGGTGGTCGCGCCGGGGCATCCTCCGGCCGCGGCCCGGAAGGCGGGCGCGCGCCTGCGCGCGGTCCGGGCCAGCCCGGCGGCGGCAACGCGGGAGCGGGCGGGCGCAACCGCAACCGCCCGCCGCGCGACGACTCCGGCGAGCGCGCCGATCGCCAGGCGGCGGAATCGCAACCCGATCCGATGAAGACCGCGTTCGGTTACATCGGTGCCGACAGTTTTACCAAGCAGCGCCAGGGGCAGGGTCCGGGCCAGCGCCGCGGTGGCGGCGGCGGCGGGCGTGGCAACAGTGGCCCGGGGGGCAACTCCGGTGGTGGCAATCGCCGTGGCAAGCGCGGGCGCTAGGCGCGCCGGACGCCCCGACCACCAGCGGGGTCAACGAAGTTGACGCTTGCCCGCGGTAGAATGCAAGGCTTTGCCCCTAGCGGGAATCCACGGAATCATCCCTTCAGGAAACAACATGTCTATCGAACGTACCCTTTCCATCATCAAGCCTGACGCGGTTGCGAAAAATGTGATCGGCCAGATCTACGCCCGTTTCGAAGCTGCCGGCCTGAAGATCGTCGCTGCCCGCATGGCCCGCCTGTCGCGCGCCGATGCCGAGGCCTTCTACGCGGTGCACAAAGAGCGCCCGTTCTTCAAGGACCTGGTCGACTTCATGATCTCCGGTCCGGTGATGATCCAGGCCCTCGAAGGCGAGAACGCTGTTCTGAAGAACCGTGACCTGATGGGCGCTACCGACCCGAAGAAGGCTGCTCCCGGCACGATCCGCGCCGATTTCGCCGACAGCATCGACGCCAACGCGGTGCACGGCTCCGACGCGCCCGAGACGGCTGCCGTCGAACTGGCGTTCTTCTTCCCGGCGATGAACGTCTACAGCCGATAAGTCCACCGATGTTGGCCAACCTGCTCGATTACGACCTCGAGGGTTTGGCCGCATTCTGCGAGCGGCTGGGCGAGAAGAGGTTCCGTGCGACCCAGCTGTTTCGCTGGATCCACCAGAAGGGTGCGTCCGATTTCGACGCGATGACCGACCTGGCCCGGCCCTTGCGCGAGAAGCTGCGCGATGTCGCCGAGGTCCGCGTACCGGTCGTGACGGCCGAGCAGCGTTCGGCCGATGGAACCATCAAGTGGTTGTTCGACGTCGGCGGCGGCAACGCGGTCGAGTCGGTCTTCATCCCGGAATCGGACCGGGGCACCCTGTGTATCTCTTCCCAGGCCGGTTGCGCCGTGGGATGCCGTTTCTGCTCCACCGGGCACCAGGGTTTCAGTCGCAACCTGAGCACCGGCGAGATCGTCGGCCAACTCTGGTACGCGGAACGTTTCCTGCGCGCGCACCTCGGTCGTTCCGACCGGGTCATCTCGAATGTCGTGATGATGGGCATGGGCGAGCCCTTGCAGAATTACACGGCGCTGGTGCCGGCGCTGCGGGTGATGCTCGATGACCATGGTTATGGCCTGTCGCGGCGCAGGGTCACGGTGTCCACCTCCGGTGTCGTGCCGATGATGGAGCGTTTGTCGCGCGACTGTCCGGTGGCGCTGGCGGTGTCGCTGCATGCGCCGAGCGATCCGCTGCGTGACAACCTGGTGCCGCTGAACCGCAAGTACCCGCTGCAGGAACTGCTGCAGACCTGCGTGGCCTATCTGGCGCATGCGCCCCGGGACTTCATCACCTTCGAATACTGCATGATCGACGGGGTCAACGACCAGGTACAGCAGGCGCGTGAACTGGTTGCGCTGGTGCGCCGGTTCGGTGATGGCGCGAACTGGTGCAAGTTCAACCTGATCCCGTTCAACCCGTTTCCGGCCTCCGGCCTGAAAGGTTCGGCGGCGCCGCAGATCGCGGCATTCGCGCGGGTGCTGATCGATGCCGGCATCGTGACCACGGTGCGCAAGACGCGTGGCGACGACATCGATGCGGCCTGCGGCCAGTTGGCCGGAGACGTGCGCGACCGTACCGGTGTGGCCGGCCGTATCGCTCAACAGCGCACAATCATGCTCACGCCGATATCGGCGATACCGACCGAACACGAGGAAGATTGACGCATGGTGAATCACGACGCACGGGGAAAACCCGGCTGGCAGGCATGGATGGTGTTGTCGCTGCTGTTGCTGGCATGCCTGCAACTGGCCTCCTGCGCTGCGCCGGGAGCCGACGCCAAGAATGCGGCGCGACCCGACATCGTCACCCAGTCCGACGAGCCGCCGGACCGCACACGGGCACGTATCCGGCTCGAGCTGGCGGTCGGGTATTTCGAACAGGGCAAGACCACCATCGCACTCGACGAACTCAAGCAGGCCCTGGTAGCCGATCCGAATTTCGCCGAGGCCTACACGCTGCGCGGCCTGGTCTACATGCGCTTGAACGATCCGGGTCTCGCCGAATCGAGCTTCCGCCGTGCACTGGCGCTCAAGCCAGGTGACGCCAATACCTTGCACAACCTGGGCTGGATGATGTGCCAGCGTGACCGGCATGCAGAGTCAATGCAGCTTTTCGATCAGGCACTGGCCGATCCCAACTATGGTGACCGTCCGAAGACCTTGATGACCAAGGGCTTGTGCCAGATGCGGGCGAACAAGCCGGTGGAGGCGGAGGCCAGCCTGCTGCAATCGTTCCAGCTCGATGCCGGCAACCCGATCACCGAGTACAACCTGGCGCTGCTGATGTACCGGCGCGGCGACCTGACGCGCGCCCAGTTCTATATCCGCCGACTGAACAACAGTGAATGGGCGAATTCCGAGTCGCTCTGGCTCGGCATCAAGGTGGAGCGCAAGCTCGGCAACCGGGAGGCGATGGACCAACTGGCAGTGCCGCTGCGCAAACGTTTTGGCCAATCGCCTGAAATGGCGCTGTACGACCGGGGGGCGTTTGATGAGTGAGCCGATTGGAACCGAGTTGCCGCACGAGGCGGTGCCGAATCCATCAACCGGACCCTCCGCCGGTGCGCAGTTGCGCGCCGCGCGCGAGGCAGCAGGCCTGAATATCAGTGCACTGGCGGTATCGCTGAAAGTGCCGGTCAAGAAGCTCGAGGCGCTCGAGGCAGACGACCTGGACCAGTTGCCCGATGCGGTGTTTGCCCGTGCGCTGGCAGCCACGGTCTGCCGTACGCTGAAGATCGATCCGGAACCGGTGTTGCGGCAGTTGCCGCAACTGCATGCGGCGCCGATGCCGGTCGGTGGCCACGGTGAACCGGTGCGACTGGACAACCACCGTGACCTGCGACTGTCGGCATCGTTCAGCCTGCCCAAGCCGGTGCTGGTGATCACCGCCGTGTTGCTGCTGGGTGCATTGGTGGTGCTGCTGTTGCCGGCGATCCGCGACACCGGCGTCAGCGTGACCGATGGCGAAGTAACCACCGTGGTCCCGACACCGGTGCTGCCGCCAGCCACGGTTGCAAGCTTGCCCGAGCCAGTGGCTTCCGATCCAATCGCCGCGACGCCGGCACTGCAGGGGGCTTCCGCGGCAGTCGCGCAGCCGGCGCAAGCCGCGAGTGCAGTGGCTGCGCCTGAGGTGGTGCCCGAGCCGAACGCGGTCGCTGTGTTCAATGCCCGCGAGCAGGCCTGGGTGCAGGTGCAGGGTTCCGACGGCGTGGTGCATCTGCGCAAGACGCTGGCGGCCGGCGAGTCGGTTCGGATCAACGGCGCCTTGCCGCTGTCGGTGGTGCTTGGCCGTGCCGACGCGGTCGACGTGTTGGTGCGGGGCAAACCCTTCGATGCACAGCCCCTGGCCAAGGACAACGTCGCGCGATTCCAGATCAAGTGAAACCATGACCCAAGAGCAACAGCCGATTCCTGCCACCAGCATCGAGCGGCGGATCACCCGCCAGGCGAAGGTCGCCTGG
>JBFJZP010000264.1:0-5068 GCA_041622095.1 Burkholderiaceae bacterium
ACCAGCAGCGCCGGTGTCGGCCGGTCGATCGACCACGACAAACGGCGCCACCCAGTCCGGCGTATTGCGCATCGCCAGTTGCAGGATCTCCGCCTTGGACTCGCCGACGAACCCGCCGCCGGGAAACGACGGATTGGCCACCGTCGGCAGCAGCACGCCGCGATACCGCAGCATCAACCACAACACATAGACGAACACCGGCGGATAAAACGCCCACATCGGCCAGAACTCGAAGAAACTCAGCGGCTCGCCCGACTCGTCCAGCGGCGGCATGCCCTGGTGCGGCAACTGCCCGGTACCGGCGCCGCCATCGGCGATCATCAGGCTCATGGTGTCCCTTTTGCGGCAGGCACCACCGCTGCACCCGGCCGGCGCACCAGTGACAACGCGACCGCCAGCACGAGAATCGGTATGGCCACCGCCACCGGCGCCGGAATCCCCAAGGCAGCGCCCAGCGGACCGCCCAGCCAGGCACCCAGGCCCATCAGGCCGACCGTCCACACCGCGACCGCCAGTGCCACCCAGGCACAGAATCGCCACCAGGGCAGGCGGTAAAAGCCGCAAGCGGTATAGGTCACCAGCCGCAGGCCCGGTATAACCCGGGCCAGCAGGATGGCACCGGCCAGCCGGCGCCCCAGGTGCAGGCTGAGCCGACCCGCGCCTCCTGGTCTGTCGATCAGGCGCCGGCGCAGATAGGGCACGCGGCGGGCCGCCAGGCCCAGGCCGTACAGACCCAGGTCACCGGCCGCAATGCCCGCACCCACACTGAACATTGCCCATTCCCATGAAATGCTGCCTTGTGCCGCCAGCGCCGCACCAGCGGCGATCGCGAGATCCTCCAGCAGCAAGGTCGTCAGCGCCAGCGCCAGGCCGATCACCCAGGGCTGGGTGGCCCCCCGCATGGCGGCATCGAACAAGTCTTGCCAGAACTGCCAGTCGGTCAGCATCGAAGCAGGCGCGGCCATATCGGGCGCGCCGGTGAGGAACGGTGGTTCATTGCACCGATCCTAACGGCTTGGCATCGCCTGGCGTACGCGGCGCGTCATGGCTCATTTCCCCAGCACCGCCGGCCAGTTGCGGTCGGCCTTGCGGATATGACCCGGTATATCGAGTTCCCACTTTTTCTGCACGTCCGCGTCGTAATTCAGATACAGCTTGCCGTCGACGATTTTCCACAACTTCGGATCTGCCGACGCGGTCGTGCCTTCCGACACCGCCCAGGCGCAATACCCGCCATATTGCGGCGCGTAGCGACGCGGGTCGGCGATAAACGCATCGCGGTGGGCCGCCGACGCAAACCGCCAGGTCGCGCCCTGGTATTCATGCACGAAACGTGCGTCGCCCTTGACCGGCTTGTGCTCCGTGAAATACGCCACCACGTCATAACCCCCGGCGGCCAGGTTGCTGAAGAATCCGGTGTAGACCGGCTTGTCGGCAGCCTGCGCCGCACCAGATGCCCCGAAGGCCAGCGCCAGGACCCAGGCCATTACCAGCAGATATCGTCGTGCCATGATGAACTCCTTGTCGTCGCGCCCGGTGCCGATGCGGCAACGGACGTCCGGACATGGGTCGGTTCGGCCCGGATTTTCTTACCAGTCGCTACCGGGCGACGCGGCGCGCAGATGCCGCGCAGCACTCAATCGTCGTCACGCCGCGTCGGCGCATGCCGGGCGGCGAGTTCCTGCTGCATCGACGGCGGAACCTGGGCGTAATGCGAGAAAGCCATGGTGTAGCTGCCTTGCCCACCGGTCAGGGACTTGAGCCGCGACGGATAGTCGTCGAGTTCCGCCAGCGGAACCTGGGCACGGACCACCATGCGATCGACGCCACGGGCTTCGGTTGCGGTCACCTGCCCGCGTTTGCCGGCCAGGTCGCCGGTCAGGTCGCCGACCGTGTCCAGCCCTGCCACTACCGCCACGTCGACCACCGGTTCGAGCACCACCGCCGCCGCATCGCGCACTGCCGCGATCGTGGCCTTGCGCCCGGCGGTGACGAAGGCCACCTCCTTGCTGTCGACCGCATGGTGTTTGCCGTCGAGCACGGTGACGCGAATGTCCTGCACCGGAAATCCGGCGACCACGCCTTCGTCGAGCGCCTGGCGCACGCCTTTTTCGACCGCCGGAATAAACACACCGGGTATGGCGCCACCCTTGACGCGATCGACGAATTCGAAACCAGCGCCGCGCGCCAGCGGCTCCACCATCAGGCTCACTTCACCGAACTGACCGGCACCACCGCTTTGTTTCTTGTGCCGGCAATGCCCCTGGGCCGCGGTCGAGATGGTCTCGCGGTACGCAATACGCGGGGGACGTGTCGTCACTTCCAGCTTGAATTGCTGCGCCATGCGCGCGAGCTTCGCGCGCAGGTGCATCTCGCCCAGACCGCGAATCACCGTCGCGTCCTCATGCGGATGGCGTTCCAGCCTGAAACACGGGTCCTCCAGTGCGAAACGCTGTAACACCTCGAACAGCCGCTGCTCGTCCGCCTGACGCTGCGCCTGCACCGCCAGGCCTTGCATCGGCACCGGAAAGCCGATCGGCTGCAGCCGGATATGGTCTTCATCATGCGAGTCATGCAACACGCAGTCGAACTCGATCTCGTCGACCTTGGCCACCGCGCCGATCTCGCCCGGCCCCAGCGATGCGACCTCGAAATGGTCCTTGCCCTGCAAGCGGTACAGGTGGTGCACCTTGAACGACTTGCGCGCATCACCGGCGAACAGTTGTGCATCGCGCCGCACCGTCCCCTGGTGCACGCGGAACACGCCGAGCTTGCCGACAAACGGATCGCTGACCACCTTGAAGACATGGGCCAGCACATGGCGTGCGGGATCAGGCCGCGCCTGGAACGGCTCTGGCGCATCCGAACCCGGCACGCGGCGCAGGAAAGGCGGGGCGTTGCCCTCGGCAGGGCTCGGCGCCAGATGCGCCAGCACATCGAGCAACTGGGGGACGCCGGCGCCGGTGCGGGCCGAGACGAACAGGATCGGAATCAGATGCCCCTCGCGCAAGGCTTTCTCGAACGGCGCGTGCAACTCGGCTGGCGTCGGGTCGGCGCCATCGTCGAGATACCGTGCGAGCAGGGTTTCGTCCTCTTCGACGATCTGGTCGATCAGGGCCCGATGCGCGGATGCCACCGAGTCAAAATCACTCGCACCGCTCGAATGGTCGAGCAACTCCACCACATCGCCGCGCCCAGGCATCGGCAGGTCCAGCACCATGCAGGCGCGTCCGAAGCGCTGGCGCAGATCCGCCACCAGCGCCGGCAAGTCGATATTCTCGGCATCGATCTTGTTGACCACCAGCATGCGGCACAAACCGCGCGCCTGCGCCAGTTGCATCATGTGCTCGGTGACCGGCTCGACGCCGCTCTGGGCATTGACCAGCACCAGCGCGGTGTCGACACCGGCCAGCGCAGCAATCGCCTGACCGGCAAAATCCGGATAACCCGGCGTGTCGATCAACTGCACCCGCACATCCTGGTGCGGCAGGGTCACGATCGCCGACTGCAGCGAGTGACCCCACTCCTTTTCCTGCGGATCGAAGTCGCAGACCGTATTGCCCTTTTCCACCGCGCCACGCGCGCCGATCGCGCCACTGGCATGCAGCAAGGCTTCCGCGAGCGTGGTCTTGCCCGCTGCCGCGGCCCCCACCAACGCGACGCAGCGCAGTTTTGCAAGCTCGTTCGGGTTCATGGCAAGGCCTCCAGCAGGCAGGGTGGATGATCGTGTCGCTAACTCACGGCTCGCGCCCGCCCGGATTGGACAGGTCGGCATCACGTACCGCGTACAGGCGCGCAAGATCGGATTCGAGGTCATCGGCCCCACTGGGTTTCGCCTCCAGGTCGAGCCAGGCCGAGGGTTGCGGCAACTCCGGGTCCGGGCATTCGAGGTCTGGCGGGAACGCCCACATGATGCTCAGCAGCCATTGCGCCGCCTGCGGATCGATGCGTTCGATCTCCTCCATCAGCTTGCGCTGAAACGCGATCGCGTAACGCATCAGCCGCGGGTCCCAGTGCCGCACCACCAGTCGCAAGTGCAAGAAGGTGCGCCCGCCCGCCGGCTCGAGCAGGACCTGGGCCTCGAGCCAGGACTCGGGTATGCCCGACAGGCGCAAGGTGTTGCGCGTGCGCACGCGCAGCAGTTCGCGCCGGATATCGACCTGGGCCGCGAAATCGGTGGCCGCGTGCGCCGGCCCTCCCGGCATGGCCATGACCGGCCCCAGCGCATCGGCGCCGGTCGGCTCCAGCGCCGCCGGTGTACTGGAGCCAAACAGTTTCTTGATCAATTCCATGGTGTCGCACTCCTTCCCATGTGATGGCCCGATGCTGCCATCATGCCAGAGCCGGCGCAGCTCAGCCGAGCGCGTCCTTCTTGCGCCGACTCACCTTCACACTGGCCGTCATGCCGATATAGGCCTCGGGTGCACCGAACCAGCTGCCAGAGATCGGCGCGGCAAGCGACGGGTCGCGCACCACCGCTGCGCGGATCAGGCGGCTGTCGCCCATCAGGTTGTTGGTCGGATCATAGGTCAGCCAGCCTGCACCCGGAAGGTATAACTGCATCCAGGCATGGGTCACCCCCGAGCCTACCATCGCGGTCTCGCCATTGGCGTCCAGTGCCTCGTCGTAAAGGTAGCCCGACACGAAACGCGCCGCCACGCCAAGCCGGCGAACCGCCTCCATCGATGGTGAACGAGCAGGTGAAGCGCAGTTCACTGGCAGGCTCGGTGGGTTGAACCAGCGCGATCGAATTGGAGTAAGGGTCCTGGATCAGCCGGATATCGGCCTGCGGACTGACCTGCAGGTCGGTGGCCAGCACCCGCTGGTCATGGCTGTCGCGGGGCCGGAACATGACACGATGCTCGCCGAAACCTACCGGTTCCGCATAGGAGTAAACCGTCGTATGGACGATATCGTGCACGATCGACATCTGCCCGCCTCAGACCGGTTGCAGGATGTGGATGGCGCGACCGGCGACCATGTCGCGGGTCTTCTCGCCGTAGGCGCGCATATGCGGCGCAGCCGCATGCGCCTTGAGCGCATCCAGGCTTTCCCATTTCTCGACCAC
>JBFJZP010000265.1:0-5053 GCA_041622095.1 Burkholderiaceae bacterium
CCGCGCCAGGCCCAGCCGCGCCAGCGTATCCGGCGTCGGCACGCCATCCGGTGTCCAGCCGCGCAACTGGTAATACTCCGGCAGCATCTCGGGAATCCGCGCGACCAGCCCCTTGGCGGTGCCGCTGGGCGCCGGCTCGGTCAGCAGCCGCTTGGGCAAGGTATCGTCCTTGGCGCTCAGTCCGGCGGCCAGGTTGAACTGGCGCTCCAGGTTCCAGATCCGCTCGCCGGTCTCGCGCATGCGCGCAACCGTCCAGCCGCCACCGACGGCGGCGTCGATCTGGCTGGCATACAACTCCTCGGTCACGCCGGAATGGCTGGTGAAAGAACACAGACCGGTCGAGTCGATCGCCGCGATGAAGTCCTGCGAGTCCTTGACCACCTTGGCCTTGCCGGCGATCTCGGTGGAGCCGAAATCATGGCTGTAGGGATTGGCGCGCAGGTGGCAGGCGCCGCGGTTGCTGGTCGCATAGGCCAGCCCCATGCCCTGCATGCCGCGCCCGTCATAAGCGGCGAACTCCTGACCCTTGACCGCCATCGACAATTCGGGGCGGCCGTATTTCGCGCACAGCAGTTTCGAGCCAAGCGCGATGTCGCGGCCGAAGCCCTCACCCTTGCCGGTCATCTCGGCCAGCTGGCACATCGCCTGCGCGTCACCGAAGCTCAAAGAGATGCCACCGGTTTCCTTCTCGCTGATGACGCCGAGCTCGAACAACTCCATCGCCGCGGCGATCGAGCCGCCCAGCGAGATCGGGTCCATGCCATATTCATTGCACAGGAAGCCGGCAAACGTGGCGGCGTCCATGTCGTCGACCCCGACGGCGGCGCCGAGTGCATACGCGGTTTCGTACTCCAGCCCACCCGACGCGCCGTGGTACTCGGGCCGGTCCTTGACGCTCCAGTGCGTGGGGTCGATGTGGCAAATGCGGCCGCAGCCGATGGTGCAGGCGAAACAGGCGCCGTTGCGGATCAGATTGGTATGGCCGTTCGCATTGGGCTTGTTCATGAAGCTGGCGTTCATCTTGCGCAAGCCCTCGAACTGCACCTCGCGGTTGTTGCGCGTGGGCAAGGCGCCGAAGGTTCCGGTCACGTCCATCATCGGAATGGTGCCGAAACGGGTCAGCGACTTGCGGCCCTCGTTGTCGGCCAGTGCCCGGGTGGCTTTCTGCACCGCGGTCATGAAGGCCTTGGGGTTGACCGGCGTCACGCCGACGGTGCCGCGCACCGCGATCGCCTTGAGGTTCTTCGAGCCCATCACCGTGCCCACGCCGGAGCGCCCCGCAGCACGGTGCATGTCGTTGACGATGCAGGCATAACGGCAACCGGTCTCGCCAGCCTGGCCGATCGACGCCACACGGATCAGCGGATCCTGGTGCGCCTTCTTGATCGCCGGCTCGGTAAACCAGACGGTCTTGCCCCACAGGTGGGCCGCATCCACCAACTCCGCCTTGCCGTCTTCGATGTACAGGTAGACCGGCTTCGGCGACCGTCCCTCCAGGATCACCATGTCCCATCCGGCCTGCTTGAGTTCGCCGCCGAACTGGCCACCCGAGTTCGAGCAGGCGATGGCGCCGGTCAGCGCACCCTTGGTGACGGCCGACCAGCGACCGCCGGTGGCGGCCATGGTGCCGGTCAGCGGGCCGGTGACGATGATCAGCTTGTTCTGCGGCGACAAGGCATCGATCGCCGGATCGATCTCCTCCATCAGGTACTTGGTCGCCAGGCCCCGCTGGCCGAGGTAGGCCTGGGCCCATTCCATGTTCATTGGCTCGGACACGCAGGTGCCCGCGCTCAGATTGACCCTCAACAGCTTTTGATGCCAGCCCATGATGTTTACCTCCTGCGGGATACCGATCCGGCCCAGGCGACACCGCGGTCGCCTGGCCACGCATCTTGCAGTCTAATCCAAGGCTGCGCTGTCCGCGTCCGCCGGCGCCTGGCCGTCAATGTAGTACCACAGGCCGGCCTCCCGGACGAAACGGCTGACCTCGTGCATGCGCTGGCCACGCCCCTGGTCGCGCAGGCGTGCGACAAACTCGACCACGCCGGCATCGCCCTGGGCCTGCGCATGGCGGACCTCCAGCCCCAGCCATTTGATCGGTGCCAGTTCCAGATCGCCCGGCGCGGTCGACGGGTGCCAGGTCGCCAGCAGGTAATCGATCAGGCCCAGCACATAGGCGCTGTAGCGCGAACGCATCAGCGCCTCCGGCGTCGGGGCTCCGACACCGTCGGCCAGCCCCGCATGCCAGCGGCCACAACATTCCGGATACACAAGCTCGCTGCCGCAGGGGCATGGCATGCGCGCGTGGGAAGGGTTGCGTTTCATGCGCCGCTCCCGCTGGCGCCATCGGCCTCTGCATCCAGCGTGCGGGTGAAGGCCGCGGGCTCCGGTCGCTTGCCGTGCCGCGGCTTGTGCTGGCCGACCGTCCCGACATTGATGCAACACACCGGCACTTCGGCATCGGGCAGGGACAGCAGCGCACGCAAGCGGGTCGAGGCCATCGCCTTGCCGCTGGTCAGTCCGGTGCCGAAACCCATCGCATGGGCACCGAGCAGCAGATTCTGCACCGCCGCACCCACGCTGACCATGCGTTCGAGCGCCGGTATGTCGGGATCACGCGGCCCCAGGCAGGCCACCACCACCATCAGCAAGGGCGCGCGAAATGCCTTCTCGCGGGCATGGGCCACCTGTTCCGCGCTCGCCGCCGGATCGCGATCGGTCAAGGCCAGCGCAAATACGTCGGCCAGGCGTGCTCTGGCGGCATCCGGAATGATGATGAAACGCCAGGGCGTCAGTTGCCCATGATCGGGCGCCGCACCGGCCAGCGCCAGCAAGTCCTGCAATTGCGCCGCATCCGGTCCGGGCGCCTGCAGGCGCCGCGGCATCACGGTCTGTCGTGAATGGATCAATGCCTGGGCAAACGGCCAGGACTCCGCGACTTGTGTGTTGTCCACCGTCCCGCCATGGGCTCCACCGGCCTGGCCGGAGGAGTCGACTGCCTCACCCTTCATCTGCGATCTCCTTTTGCACACCGGTTTGCATGAACCACATGGTGCTGCGCGCAACACGCCACAGCAACCGGCCAGGCTGAAGTGTCGCCGACCAGGCACCGGTCCGTGCCCACCGACCGGATGCATTCGGACACACCCCTTGCTATTCGGGCCGATTTCCGTGTGATGATCACGGGTTGCAGACATGAAACCGGAGCAAATCATTCCATGGCCACTTCTCCCGACAACCTCAGCATGGCGCTGTTTTGCGACTTCGAGAACGTCGCGCTCGGCGTACGCGATCTCGGTCACGAGAAATTCGACATCAAACCGATTCTGGAGCGCCTGCTGCTCAAAGGCAGCATCGTCGTCAAGAAGGCGTATTGCGACTGGGACCGCTACAAGGGGTTCAAGGCCACGATGCACGAGGCCAACTTCGAGCTGATCGAAATCCCGCATGTGCGCCAGTCCGGCAAGAACTCCGCCGACATCCGGCTGGTGGTCGACGCACTCGACCTGTGCTACACCAAGGCCCATGTCAACACCTTCGTCATCATCAGCGGAGACTCCGACTTCTCGCCGCTGGTGTCCAAGCTGCGCGAGAATGCCAAGACGGTGATCGGCGTCGGCGTGCGCCAGTCCACCTCGGATCTGCTGGTCGCGAACTGCGACGAGTTCATCTTCTACGACGACCTGGTGCGCGAAAGCCAGCGCAGTCAGGCGCGCCGCGAACGACCCGGCACGACCGCGGCGCCACGGCGCACGCCCGACGAGGAGAAAAAGCGCAAGGACGACCTGGAAAGCCGCAGGCGTGCCGGCATCGAGCTGGCGGTGCAGACCTTCGACGCGCTGGTCTACGAACGTGGCGACGGCAAGATCTGGGCGTCGGTGCTCAAGGAGGCGATCAAGCGCCGCAAGCCCGACTTCAGCGAATCGGTATATGGCTTCAAGGCTTTCGGCAACCTGCTGGAGGAGGCGCAGGCGCGCGGACTGCTGGAGTTCGGTCGTGACGACAAGTCCGGCGCCTATGTTTTCCGCAGTGCCGGTGCAGCCGCACGCAGTGACACCGCCGACGAGGTGCAGGCCGCTCCAGCTGGTGTATCGGATGGCGCCGACGACAGCTCGGCCCAAGCCAGCCCAACCGCGGAGCGACGCGAACCACGCCGTGGTCGCGGACGTGGTGGCCGAGCCAAGTCGGCTGCGCAGGCCGCCGACATGCCGGACTCCGACGCAACGCAAGACAAGGATACGCAGGACACGCCGGCACCGGCAACGGTGGCCGAGCCGGATGTCGCCACCGAAACGGCCGAGCCGAAGCCCGCCGCCAAGAAGACACCACGCAAGACCGCCACCCGCAGCCGGCGTCCGCGCAAGTCGGCGACTCCCGGCGACGAATCGACCTGATTCGGCCTGGAATCCGCCGGCGGTTCAGGACGGCTTGCGGGGCTGGTCAGCCGATGCCGCGCCAGCAGGCTCCGGGCCGTTGCGGGCCGGGTCTGCTACCGATTTGTCCGGCACTTCTGCCGGTTCGGGTATCGCACGACGCACCTGCAGTTCGGCCAGCGCAATATACAAAGGCGCACTGACGAGGCGCGACACGCCGCTGGACAGCAATGCCCCCGCCATCAGGCTGAGCACCAGCCCATGGCCGTCGACCATCTCCATGACGATGATGAACGAGGTCATCGGGGCCTGGGTCACCGCCGCCAGGAAGCCGGCCATGCCCAGCGCAATCAGCGTGGTCGAACTGATGCCCAGCGTGTAGTGCGCGATGTCGCTGCCGATGCCGCCGCCGATCGCCAAGGACGGCGCGAAGATGCCGGCGGGTACACCGGCCCAGGTGGTGATCCAGGTGGCAATGAACTTCAGCAGAAAGAACAGGCCGGAGGATTCGTCGACGCCGTCGAGCAAGGCACGGGTATGCAGGTAACCGCTGCCGTAGGTCGTGCCCTGGATGCGCACCTCCACCTCGAACTCTTTGGCGTGGTCGGGTCCGCGGGCAGCCACGGTCACGTACTGAGGCGTTCCAATCTTCTCCGCCTGCGCCCATTCCTGCAGACGGC
>JBFJZP010000266.1:0-5036 GCA_041622095.1 Burkholderiaceae bacterium
ATCGCGCCTTCGCCGCGGCAGCCTTCGGTCAGCAACACGCCCGCGCCGGCAACACCGGTCGGGTGGAATTGCCAGAACTCCATGTCCTCGAGCGCCAGTCCGGCGCGTGCCGCCATGCCCAGGCCGTCACCGGTGTTGATGAAGGCATTCGTGGATGCGGCAAAGATGCGGCCGGCGCCGCCGGTGGCCAGCATCGTGGTCTTGGCTTCCAGGATGTGCAGGTCGCCGGTTTCCATCTCCAGTGCGGTCACGCCGACCACGTCGCCGTCGGCGTCGCGGATCAGGTCCAGTGCCATCCACTCGACGAAGAAAGCGGTCTTGGCCTTGACGTTCTGCTGGTACAGCGTATGGAGCATTGCGTGGCCGGTGCGGTCGGCCGCCGCGCAGGCACGTTCGACGGCCTTTTCGCCGTAGTTGGCAGTGTGGCCGCCAAACGGACGCTGGTAGATCGTGCCATCCGGGTTGCGGTCGAACGGCATGCCCATGTGCTCCAGGTCGTAGACGACCTTGGGTGCTTCGCGGCACATGAACTCGATCGCGTCCTGGTCACCCAGCCAGTCGGACCCCTTGACGGTGTCGTAGAAGTGGTAGTGCCAGTTGTCCTCGTTCATGTTGCCGAGCGAGGCGCCGATGCCGCCTTGCGCCGCGACGGTGTGCGAGCGGGTCGGGAATACCTTGGACAGGACGGCCACGTTGAGGCCGGCGCGGGCGAGTTGAAGCGAGGCGCGCATGCCGGAGCCACCGGCACCGACGATGACGACATCGAACTTGCGTTTGGAAATGGATTTGGTCATGAATGGGGTCGGATTAATGGGGGTTTCGGTGCGCGCGCCTCAAAGCCGCCAGAGCACCTGGATGGCCCAGCCGGCACAGCCGACCAGCCACGCGATCGAGACCACCTGCAGTACGAGGCGTATCGCAACCGGTTGCACGTAATCCATCCAGATGTCCCGGATGCCGACCCAGACGTGGTAGAGCAGCGCGACGATGACCACGAAGGTCAGGACTTTCATCCACTGGGCTGCGAAGATGCCGGCCCAGCCCTCGTAGCCGAGTTCGCCGCGGGTCAGCAGCACCTGGGCCATGACGACAAAGGTGAAGATTGCCATCAGGGCTGCGGTGACACGCTGGCTGAGCCAGTCCCGCAGGCCATAGTGCGCGCCGACGACGATGCGGCGGGTTCCGAAATTGACTGCCATGAAACTCTTTCCTTTCAATCGGGGGTGCCGTCCGCTGCTGCGGCTGCGGTCACCCGGGTAAACCGGGATCGATGTCCGATCAATACAGGCCGAAAAGCTTGGCACCCAGCGCCAGGGTCAGCAACACGCTCACCACCAGCGTCGTCGCAGCCGAGAGCCGACCGAATTCCTTGCTCACCGCGTCGTGGCTCATGTCCATCCACAGGTGACGCAGGCCAGCGATCAGGTGGTGCAGGTAGGCCCAGATCAGCGCCAGCGCAACCAGCTTGAGCAACCAGCCGCTGCCGGCGGCGCCGAAGGCGTGCATCAGGCGCGCATACGAGATTTCGGAGGAAACCGACATGTCGAACATCCAGATGATGAACGGCAGCAGCAGGAACATCAGCGCGCCGCTGATCCTGTGCAGGATCGAGACGATACCGGCCAGCGGCAGGCGGTAGGTCGGCAGGTCCTTGAAGGCGTTGATATTGCGAAACACGGGGCGCGACGCGCGTGCGCTGGGGTCCAGTTCATTCATGGTTTGGTTTTCTCGTTGGATCTGGGGGTTTCATCTGATTGCGCCAAGTCAAAAATTCTATTCGAACCGCATTGACTGACATCGGGCTTGCAGCGAGCGGCCATGCCGCGGAATCGGGCTTTGCCAATCGACATGCCAGTCTCATTGCAGTTCGTTGCGATAGTAGTGCTTGTCGGTCCGGTACAGGCCGCGACGCATTTCCATCGGCTTGCCATCATAGGTGAATGCCACCCGCTCGACGCTCAGCAAGGCGGTCGCGGGTGTCACCTGCAGCAACCGCGCCTGTTCGGCATCGGGCAGAACCGCCCGGATCTGCTCCTCGGCGCGGACCATCCGGACACCGAATTCGGTCTCGAACAGGCCGTACATCGGGCCGTCGTATGCCGCCAGGCGAGCGGCGGTGAGGCCTTTGAATGGTGTGCCAGGCAGCCAGATGTCTTCCAGAATCGTCGGCTCGTGCGCCAGCGACAACACGCGGCGCACCTGCAATACCGCGTCGCCGGTATGTAATGCCAGTGCTCTGGCAATGTCGGCACTGGCGCGCGTGCGCCGGCAATCGACGATTTCGCGCTCGGCCGGCCCTTCCTGGCTGACGTCGCCGACATCCGGCACCAGTTTCAGGAAGCGGTACTGAACATGTTGTTCGGAGTGCGTCGCGACAAAGGTGCCCTTGCCCTGGCGTCGGACCAGCAGGTTCTCTGCGGCCAGTTCGTCGATCGCCTTGCGCACCGTTCCCTGGCTGACGCGGAATCGGGCTGCCAGGTCCATCTCGCTGGGGATGGCTTCGCCGGGCTTCCATTCGCCAGCCTGCAGGCTCTTGAGGATCAGGCCCTTGATCTGCCGATACAGCGGGCTGAAGGCCGGTGTGCCCGCGTCGTACGCACCTGTGGCCGCAGGGGCTGCGTCGGCGGCGGAGGCGGAGTGGGGTAGGTTGTGCATGGCAGTCTTGCGCGCATGGCCGGACCTATCGGTCGTCCGTTGCGAGGCGGACGAATCATATCTTATATAAGACATAAGACAAATTGACGCAGCCGGAAGTTCACAGTTAAACTCTGCGGGTTTTGACAGGGGTGCTGCCTCTCGTTTGCGGCTCCCTGTTCCGGTTCCCTCACTTTTCTGGAGTCTTGGTCATGAGTAAAAAGCCCGTACGCGTTGCTGTCACCGGTGCCGCGGGTCAGATCGGTTATGCATTGCTGTTTCGTATCGCCAGTGGTGCGATGCTGGGCGCAGACCAGCCGGTGATCCTGCAACTGCTCGAGATCCCCGACGAAAAAGCCCAGAACGCGCTCAAGGGCGTGATGATGGAATTGGAAGACTGCGCATTCCCCTTGCTCGCCGGCATGGAAGCCCATGGCGACCCGATGACCGCATTCAAGGACACCGACTACGCCTTGCTGGTGGGTGCGCGTCCGCGTGGCCCGGGCATGGAACGCTCGGACCTGCTGGCTGCCAACGCCCAGATCTTCACCGCGCAGGGCAAGGCCCTCAATGCAGTGGCCAGCCGCAACGTCAAGGTGCTGGTGGTCGGCAACCCGGCCAACACCAATGCCTACATTGCGATGAAGAGCGCACCGGACCTGCCGCGTCGCAACTTCACCGCCATGCTGCGCCTGGACCACAACCGGGCGCTGAGCCAGATCGCCGCCAAGACCGGCAAGGCGGTTTCCGACATCGAGAAGCTGGTGGTGTGGGGCAACCACTCGCCGACGATGTACGCGGATTACCGTTTCGCCACCATCAAGGGCGAGAGCGTCAAGGACATGATCAACGATCAGGAGTGGAACGCCAACACCTTCCTGCCGACGGTGGGCAAGCGCGGCGCTGCCATCATCGCCGCACGCGGCGTGTCGTCGGCTGCCTCGGCGGCCAACGCGGCCATCGACCACATGCGCGACTGGGCGCTGGGTACCAACGGCAAATGGGTCACGATGGGTATCGCGTCGGATGGCCAGTACGGCATTCCGAAGGACACGATGTTTGGTTTTGCGGTCACCTGCGAAGCGGGCGAGTACAAGCTGGTCGAAGGCCTGGATATCGACGCCTTCAGCCAGGAGTGCATCAACAAGACACTCAAGGAGCTGCAGGAAGAACAAGCCGGCGTGGCGCACCTGCTGTAATTTGTCCGTGCAGCATCCGCGCGACGTCCTGCTCGGCGCCCAGGCCAGCACCGGCTTCCTGCCGGTGTGCGATCATTACAGCGGCGTTCCCGCCCGCATGCGCAAGAGCCTGGCCTTGCAGGCCGAGCTGACGCAGGAGTTTGGTGCCTGTGTCTTCGACGTCACGCTCGATTGCGAAGACGGCGCGCCGGTCGGCGCCGAGAAGGAGCATGCCCAGCAGGTGGTCGAGCTGGTGCGTACCGCGAGCGGTATCGACAAGCCGGTCGGCGACGCCACCCGCCCGCGGGTGGCAGTGCGGATTCACCCGGTAGACCATCCGGCCTTCGCCGCCGACGTGGCAATCATTGGGCGCGGCGCCGGCTCCTTGTTGTGCCACCTGATGC
Source organism: Burkholderiaceae bacterium (assembly GCA_041622095.1). Taxonomy (GTDB): domain Bacteria; phylum Pseudomonadota; class Gammaproteobacteria; order Burkholderiales; family Burkholderiaceae_C; genus CAISIP01. Next base: position 4,217 of record JBFJZP010000266.1, read on the forward strand.
TGCCCAAGGTCGAATCGGTGGCCGATGTCGACCGGGCGGTGGCCATGCTGGCGCAGTCGACCTCCGACCCGCTGGCGCAGGCCTTGCCCCTGCATGTGCTGGTCGAGTCCCCGGCGGCGGTGCACCGTGCCTTCGAGATTGCTGCCCATCCCCGGGTGCAGTCGATCAGTTTCGGCCTGATGGACTTCGTGTCCGCCCATGGCGGGGCGATCCCGGTCGATGGCATGTCCGGCGACGGGCAGTTCAGCCACCCGCTGGTGGTGCGCGCCAAGCTGGAGATCGCCTCCGCCTGCCATGCCCATGGCAAGGCGCCGTCGCATTGCGTGGTCACCGAGTTCCGCGATTTGAACGCGATCGAGAACGCAGCCCGCATCGCGTCCCGGCAGATGGGATTCACCCGGATGTGGAGCATCCATCCGGACCAGATTCGCCCGATCTTGAGCGCGTTCGCACCCAAGGCGGCAGACATCGCGGTGGCGGCCGAGATCATCGAACAGGCCCAGGCGGCCGATTGGGCGCCGATCGCCTACAAGGGGCAATTGCACGATCGGGCCAGTTATCGGCTGTTCTGGCATGTGCTGGAGCGTGCTTTTCGCACAGGCCAGGCCCTGCCGGACAGCGCGAGGCGACATTTTGGCCCGCAGTTGCAATAATGTGGTTTTCCCAACTGCAAGGAACACGGTCATGAAAACATGTCTTGGCGTGGCAGCGTCGCTGCTGCTCGCATCCGGCGTGATGGCGCAGAACGTCGTGTTGACCGCGGCGCATCTGGAAACGGCACTACAGGTGCAGGTCGGTACCCTGCCTTGCGAGTTGGGGC
>JBFJZP010000267.1:0-5004 GCA_041622095.1 Burkholderiaceae bacterium
CAGCCGGGTCTTGCGCCGGGCGGCCTGCACCACCGGTTGCGGCACCAGCTTGGCAGCCGTCTTGAACTTGGTCAACAGGCGCTCGACGTTGTAGACATAGTCGGGGCCACGCTCCGAATAACGGGCGTACGGGTCACGCGTGGTGCCGCGGGTGAAATAGCTGCCCTTGGTCGGATGGGTACCGGGCAGGGTGCGCCAGCCGATGCCATCGCCGTCGACATCCTTGTAGCGGCCGAAATCCTTGCCGGCCTCGAGTTCCCGGGCGGTCATGACCTTGCCGCGGTCGTAGTCACGGCCCTCCTCCCATACCAGCGGCTCGCATAGCCGCTGGTTCATGCCGATGTCCAGGTCGGTCATGACGAACACCGGCGTCTGCAGCCGGTCGGCCAGGTCCAGCGCCGCCGCGCCGTGGACGAAACATTCGTTCGGATCCTGCGGAAACAGCAGCACATGCCTGGTGTCGCCGTGCGACGCATACGCGCAGGCGATCAGGTCGGCCTGTTGGGTACGGGTGGGCATGCCGGTGGACGGCCCGCCACGCTGCACATTGACGATGGTCACCGGGATTTCGGCAAAATACGCCAGGCCAATGAACTCGGTCATCAGCGACACGCCGGGCCCGGAGGTGGCGGTGAAGGCGCGCGCACCGTTCCACCCTGCCCCGACCACCATGCCGATCGAGGCGATTTCGTCCTCCGCCTGGACCACTGCGTAAAGGTTCTCGCCGGTCTGCTTGTCGACCCGGAATTTCGCGCAATAACGCAGGAAGGCCTCGGCCACCGACGAGGACGGCGTGATCGGGTACCAGGCCGCCACCGTGGCGCCGCCATACACACAACCCAGGGCCAGCGCGCTGTTGCCGTCGACGAAGATCTGTTGCCCGACCTTGTCGCATCGGCGCACCCGGATGCCCAACGGCGCCGGCAGATGCTCGCGCGCGAAATCGCGCCCCAGATGCAGCGCCCGCACGTTCGGTGCCAGCAGTTTCTCCTTGCCCTTGTACTGCTCGGCGAACAGTTGTTCGATCACCTCCGGTTCGATCTCGAGCAATACCGACAAGGCGCCGACATAGACGATGTTCTTGAACAACTGGCGCTGCCGCGGATCGGAGTACACCGCGTTGCAGATCTCGGTCAGCGGCATGCCCAGCACCTGGATGTCGCTACGGAACTTCGACTCCGGCATCGGCCGTGTGCTGTCATAGAACAGGTAGCCGCCGGGCGCGATTTCCGCCACGTCGGCATCCCAGGTCTGCGGATTCATCGCCACCATCATGTCGATGCCGCCGCGCCGACCCTGGTAACCCCGCTCCGATATACGGGCCTCGTACCAGGTCGGCAGGCCCTGGATGTTGCTCGGGAAGATATTGCGCGGGCTGACCGGAACCCCCATGCGCAATATTGCCTTGGCGAACAGCTCGTTGGCCGACGCCGAGCCAGAGCCATTGACGTTGGCAAACTTGATGACGAAATCGTTGATGCCAGTGATCGGTGTCATGCAGGCTCCTCGGTAGGTTGCCGGCTCTTCGGGCTGCGGCAGGCCGGCCCGGCCTGGATCGTGTGCAATTGGAACTTCTGCATGTCCCAGGCCCCGGTCGGGCAACGTTCGGCGCACAAGCCGCAATGCAGGCAGACATCCTCGTCCTTGACCATCACCCGCCCGGTCTTGAGTTCGCCCGACACATACAGGTCTTGCGCGAGGTTCAGCGCCGGCGCCTTGAGCCGGGTGCGCAGGTCGGCCTCCTCGCCGTTGCCGGTGAAGGTGATGCAGTCCATTGGACAGATGTCGACGCATGCATCACATTCGATGCAGGTGTCCCGGTTGAACACCGTCTGCACGTCGCAGTTCAGGCAGCGCTGCGCCTCCTTGAACGCGGTGGCGGCGTCGTAACCGAGCTCGACCTCGACCCGAATACTCGCCAGTGCCTGCTCGGCCTTGGCCCAGGGAACCTTGAACCGGTGCGCCGGCGACACGTCGTTGTCGAAACTCCACTCATGGATACCCATCTTCTGCGACACCAGGTTGGTGCGCGGCGGTGGTCGCTGGCTGACCGGTTCGCCGTTGAGCAGCCGGTCGATCGACACCGCCGCCTCATGGCCGTGGGCCACCGCGGTAATGATGTTCTTCGGGCCAAAGGCCGCGTCGCCGCCGAAGAACACGTTCGGCAGGCTGGACTGGAAACTCTGCTTGTCCAGCACCGGCATGCCGGAGTCGTCGAACCGGATGCCGCAATCGGCCTCGATCCACGGGAACGCATTCTCCTGGCCCACCGCAATCAGCACCGCGTCGCATTCGATCAACACGTCCGGCTCGCCGGTCGGGATCAGGCTGCGCCTGCCGTTGGCGTCGCGTATCGACTTGACGACCTCGAACCGCATGCCGGTGAGCTTGCCGTCGTCATGTTCGAACGACTTCGGCACATGGCAGTTGATGATCGGGATGCCCTCATGTTGCGCATCCTCCTTCTCCCAGGGCGAAGCCTTCATCTCGTCGAAACCGCTGCGCACCACCACCTTGACATCGCTGCCTCCGAGCCGGCGTGCCGAGCGGCAGCAATCCATTGCGGTATTGCCGCCACCGAGCACGATCACGCGCCGGCCGATGCCGGTGACATGGCCGAAGGAAACCGACGCCAACCAGTCGATGCCGATGTGGATGTTTTCCCGGATGTGCCTGCGTCCCGGCAGATCGAGGTCGCGCCCGCGTGGCGCGCCGGAGCCGACAAATACCGCGTCGTATCCCTGGCCCAGCAGCGCCTGCATCGAGGTCACTGCCTGGCCGCTGCGGAAGTCGACACCCATGTCCAGGATGATGCCGGTCTCCTCGTCGATCACCGTGTCAGGCAGCCGAAAGCGCGGGATCTGGCTGCGAATGAAGCCGCCCGCCTTGTGTTCCGTGTCGAACACGGTCACCGCATATCCCAGTGGCAGCAGGTCGCGCGCGACCGTCAACGAGGCCGGTCCGGCGCCGACGCAGGCCACGCGTTTGCCGTTGGCCGGCGCGATCGTCGGCAGACGGTCGGTGATGTCGTCCTTCTGGTCGGCCGCGACCCGCTTGAGGCGGCAGATCGCCACCGGCTCCGGCGGTGCGCCGCCATTGGCCTCGACCCGGCTGCGCCGGCAGGCGGGCTCGCAAGGCCGGTCACAGGTGCGCCCCAGGATGCCGGGAAAGACATTCGACGCCCAGTTCACCATATAGGCGTCGGTGTACCGCCCCTGGGCAATCAATCGGATGTATTCAGGTACGGGGGTATGGGCTGGGCAGGCCAGCTGGCAATCGACAACCTTGTGGAAATAGGCTGGATTGCCGATATCGGTAGGCAACAAGCTGGTGTCTCCTTACCGCTCTCGTTCCGGCGGCGCGGATACGGCGGACGGCAGTCACAGTTCCGCTTCATGCTGACCCACATCAGGCCGAATCGGGTGACCGGCCTGGATGTAACTGCTTGGTAACCTTACAGGGAAACGCGCTGCAACAACATGGAATATGTCGTATTTCGGCGCGTCAGCCGGCGGGTTGTTGCGCCAAAGCTGCAAATGCGTCGACAACTTGCGCCGGTGCCTGCACCAGTTCCACCAGCACGCCCTCGCCGGCCACTGGAAACTCCTCGCTGGCCTTGGGGTGCAGGAAACAGATGTCGAAACCCGCGGCGCCCTTGCGGATGCCACCGGGCGCGAACCGCACGCCTTGCGCCGTCAACCAGGCCACGGCCGCCGGCAGGTCGTCGATCCACAGGCCGACATGGTTCAGTGGCGTGGTGTGTACCGCCGGCTTCTTGTCCGGGTCGATCGGCTGCATCAGGTCCACCTCGACCTTCAGCGCTCCCACGCCGATGGCACAAATGTCTTCATCGACGTTCTCCCGCTCGCTGGTGAAGTTGCCGGTGACCTCCAGCCCCAGCATGTCGACCCACAGGCGGCGCAGGCGCTGCTTGTCCGCTCCACCGATGGCGATTTGCTGGATGCCCAGAACCTTGAATGGTCTTTGCATGTGTGTTTCTCTTTCTCTTGATGCGCGATCGATCCGCCGGGATCAGCTGAACTCGACGATCGGCTGGTCCACCACCAGGTTCTCGCCCTTGGCCGCCAGCACCTTGCCGACCACGCCATCGGCGGTGGCGAACAACACGTTCTCCATCTTCATCGCCTCGATCACCGCAACACGTTCGCCGGCCTGCACCTTCTGGCCGACCTGTACCGCGACCTCGACCAGCAGCCCGGGCATCGGCGAGAGCACGTATTTGCTCATGTCCGGCGGCGCCTTGAACGGCATCTGACGGTACAACTCGGCCATCCGCGGCGACACCACCATGGTCTCGATCCGCGTGCCGTTGTGCTGCACCACCAGCGCCAGCGGATTGCGCGGCGTACCGCGTTCGATCTGGGCGGTGAATGGCTGGCCGTTGCACTCGCCCACAATGCAGATATCGTTCAGCCGCGAATGGCTGGTGATCGCATAACGCTTGTCGCCCAGCACCACCACCGCCGAGCCGAGCTGGCCCACCACTTCGTCCACATGCACCCGGGCAAAACGGTTGCGACCCTGGTGGTCCATCGAGATGACACCGTAGTCATGGCCGACCTTGACACCGTAACCCGGCAACTGACCGGACAAGGCCGCCGCGCGCTCACGTGACTTGCGCCGGACAAATGCGGCCAGCGCAAGCAGGAAGTCCGGATCCTCGTGGACCACGTCCTCGGCCCGGAATCCATCGGCGTAATGGGTGGCGATGAAACCGGTGTTGAAGTTGCCGGCGACGAAATCCGGGTGCGCCAGCAAGGCCGCCTGGAACGGGATGTTGCTGCCGACGCCGCGGATCACGAACGCGTTGAGCGCCTCGCGCATCTTGTCGATCGCTTCCAGCCGATCCTTGCCGTGCACGATCAGCTTGGCGATCATCGAGTCGTAATACATCGGGATCTCGCCACCCTCCTGCACGCCGGTATCGACCCGCACACCCTGCCACTGATCGGTGTCGGCGGCGAACATGGTCTCGGCAGGCGG
>JBFJZP010000268.1:0-5001 GCA_041622095.1 Burkholderiaceae bacterium
CGAGATAGATCTTCATGCCAGGTCCTGTTTCAAGAAGATATCCTTCACCGGGAAGAACCCGGTGTGCAGCGGCAACAATGCGCCGCCGAGCGCCCGCGCATGGGCGCCGACCCGGCCGGCCAGCAGCGTCGGCGGCGCCAGTCCGTCCAGGTTGTAATGGTGGATCTGCGCACGGGTCGCCTCCAGCAGCGCCTGCACCAGGGCCGGGCTCAGCGAGCCGTCGATCACCGCGGCGTCCAGGTCGAGCAGCGCCACCGCCTGGACGATGGTCATGGCCAACGCCCGGCTGGCCTGCGCCAGCCAGGGCCCGGTGATGGCCGCATAGGCCTCATCCATGATGTCGTCGACATGCACGAGTTGCGGGTCCAGGCCGGCTGCTGCCAGCTCCTGCTCCAGTTGCCAGCCCGAGGCCAGTTGCAGCAACTGCGGCGGCGGCGTGTCGGCCTGTGCCAGCGCGACCGGCATCGAGCCGATGGCGGCAGAGTTGCCGTGGCGGCCGGTCATGATGTGACCCGACACGACCAGGCCACCGCCAACAAAGGTGCCGACAAATACATAGAGGTAGCTGTCGACCTGCAAACCCCGGCCCTGCAGCATTTCGGCCATGCAGGCGGCCTGGGTGTCCTTCGAAAACTGCACCGGCAGATCGGTCAGCTCCTGCACCGCAGCCGGCAGGTCGATGTCGGTCCAGCGCGCCAGCGCCTGGCGGGCCGTGCCGTCGAACAGGTTCGACCATTTGTCCATCGACAGCGGCGCCGTCAACCCGATGCCGACGGTCCGGTCCCAGTTGCCGTCCATCTTCTCGCGCATCTGCTGCAGTCCGCTGCGGATATGGGCCAGCACCAGGTCCGGGTCGGGGTAGGGATAGCGGAACTGCAGATGGTGGCGTGGCTGCCCCAGGAAGTCGGTCACCATCACCTCCAGGCTGCGCCGGCCGACCTGCAGGCCGAGGCTGAACACGCCATCCGGATTGAGCGACAGCGGGATCGACGGCTGGCCGATCCTGCCGCGCACCCGGTCCTGCTTGAGCAGCAGCCCGTCGCCCAGCAACCGGTCGACGATGATCGACACCGTCTGCGCCGAGAGCCGGGTCAGGCGCGCGATGTCCGCCTTGGCGATCGCGCCTTCATGGCGGATCGCCTGCAGCACGATGCGCTCGTTGAACTGGCGCATGCCGCTATGGTTGGAGCCGCGCATCATGCGGCTGTCGCGGACAAAGGCAGGGGGTGCGTTCACGGGAGTTTTCGGGGTCAATGGAGGATCACGCCTTTGCAGAACATTGCATTTCCGTAGGCGGTCGCTTCGCCACTTTGCACCAGCAGGCTGGCACCCTTGATCTTGTCATAAAAGGTGAACCGCTCCACCGCCTCGATGCGGCCTTCCGTCAGGCCGTGTTCGGCCAGTAGCGTCGCCATGTCCTGCTGCGCGGCCGTCCGATGTGATGGCTGCGCGCCACTGACGTGCATGTAGGCAGCCGGGCTGGCCACGTCATCAGCCAGCGGAATGACTGACAACACCGCACGACTGACCCGCTCCAGGCCGTGTCCGGGCAGGCGAACCAGTGGCTTGCCGTGCGCCAGCCAATTGGCGGTGAAGTTGGCATCGACGACAGCCACCCATTCGCCATGGCCCATGGCACAGAGGTGCATCAGCAGCTCGGGTGTCAGCAGCGGATCGATGCCTTTCAACATGCGACGGCTTCCTCCGCGGGCAGATTGGCGGGATCGATGGCGCCGGTGATCAGGCCCACGATTTCTTCCGGATTGGTCTGGCGTGTCAGGCGGTTGCAGATGATGCGGCCCTGGCGGAACACCCAGATACGGTCGACCAGTTCGAAGACCTGGCGCAGGTTGTGGCTGATGATGATCAGCGGGATGCCCTGCTGCTTGAGACCCTTGATGATCTGCTCCACCCGCGCGGTTTCAGCCACGCCGAGCGCGGCAGTGGGCTCGTCCAGGATGATCAGCTTCTTGGCAAAGCCGGCGGCACGGGCGATCGCAACGCACTGGCGCTGGCCACCGGACATGCCGCGCAGCGTCTCCGACATGTCCTGGATCTTGACGCCGGTGGTCTCGAGCATGGTGGCCGACTGGGCCCGCATCGCCTTGTGGTTGAGTACCGACAACGGGCCCAGGTTCAGGCGCGTCAGTTCGCGGCCCAGGAAAATATTGGCCGGTACGTCCAGGTCTTCCGCCAGGGCCAGGGTCTGATAGACGGTCTCGATGCCTTGCTGGCGGGCGTCAAGCGGCGACTCGAATGCAACCGGTTGCCCATCCAGCCGGATATCGCCGGAATTGGGCTGCTCGGCACCGGTGATCAAGCGCACGAACGTGCTCTTGCCAGCCCCGTTGTCACCCACGATGGCGGCATGCTCGCCGGGCATCAGTGTGAACGCGGCATCGGTCAAAGCCTTGACGCCGCCGTAATGTTTGGTCAGGCCACTGATCTGGAGAACGGGTTCGGAGGAGGTAGGCATAGGTGTCTCACTGAAGTTAGTGGCTGCAAGATTGCCAGATATTGATACGGATTTGTATTAGTAAAACTACTAGGTTTATTTAATAGACGAATTCTGCTTTAATTGCTTCCCAGCGGTGGCAGACATGCTTCTGCACTGCGAAGAGCCCCTGAACTGCACAACCGGAGACATCTGTATGAACATGAAACGCATGATTAGCCGTATGGCCATCGCCATGGCCACCGCTGGCCTGATGAGCACTGCCATTGCCGAAACCACCATTGCCTACATCACGAATGGCAACACCAATGAAGGCTGGACGCTGATCAACGGCGGCGCCAAGAAAGCCGGCGAGAAGAAGGGTGTCAAGTTCATCCAGCTGGCAGCGGAAAAAGGCGAACTCTCCAAGCAACTGGCCATCGTGGAGGACATGATCACACGCAAGGTCCATGCGATCGCGATCGCCCCGGTCGACAGCTCCGGCATCGCCCCGGCCATCAACAAGGCGCTGGCGGCCGGGATCAAGGTGGTCGCCGTGGATACGGCCATCACCGGTGCCGACATCACCTCGTACGTGGCCACCGACAACATCAAGGCCGCCATGGTCCAGGGCGACTGGGTCGCCAGCCAAGTCAAGGACGGCGACACGGTGATCTACGTTACCGGTGACCAGGGCCAATCCACCGGCCAGGAGCGTAAGAAGGGTTTCCTCGACGGCCTCAACGCCAAACGCAAGAACGTCAAGGTTGTCGAAGTACCGACCACCTGGGACCAGACCATGGCTCAGAACGGCGTGGAAACCGCTTTGCGTACGAACCCTGATGCGAAGGTGATTGCCTGCGCCTGGGACGGTGGTGCGCTGGGCGCCAAGGCCGCGATGTTGTCGGCTGGCAAGCCCAGAGGTTCGATCAAGATCGCCGGCTTTGACGGCTCGCCTGGTGGCCTGGACATGATGAAACAGGGTTGGCAACAGGCAAATGCAGCCCAGATGCTGGCCAAGATCGGCCAGGTGGGTGTCGAAACCGCGATCGCGGCGGCCGAAGGCAAGAAGGTGGAAGCCCGTATCGATACCGGCTCCTTCCTGGTATTGCCGTCGAATGTGGACAAGTTCGCCAAGGACTCGGGTGTCGCCCAGTTCATGCGGGCCAAATAAGCAAGAAAGCAAGCTTTAGCAGACGGCGCCGCAGCCGCGGCGCCGGTTTCCCCAACGCTGTGCCGGCGCATCCTGATTCTTCACGCCAGTACCGCCCCCATCGGAAAAGATTATGAAAACCCTCACCCGGCAAGAGTGGTATGGCGCGCTAGTGGCCGTGCTGGTCCTGGGCGCACTGCTGAGCGTGGCCTCGCCCTATTTCCTGACCACCGGCAACTTGTCCAACATTCTGGTGCAGGCATCGGTCATCGCCTTGCTTGCAGGCGGCCAGACCTTCGTCATCCTGACCGGCGGCGTCGACCTGGCGGTCGGCGCGTTGACTGCATTGGCAGGCGCGGTCTCGGGCTACATGATGGTCAAGCTCGGCATCGACCCGTATATCGCAATTGCTGCGGCGCTGGCCATCGGCGCGGCAGTGGGCGTGTTCAATGGCTATCTGGTGGCATTTGTCGGTATTCCGTCGTTCATCGTCACCCTGGGCGGCCTGACCTTGTGGCGTGGCATGGCATTCGAGGCCACCGGCGGATTCGACAACGCCGGCCTGCCCGACCCGCTGCCGTTCCTGGGATATGGCGAGCTGCTTGGCATACCGATGCCGATCCTGATCACCGCCATTTATTTCGTTGTCATGGCCTTCGTGTTGTCGAGCACCAAGCTCGGCCGTTATGTCTATGCCATGGGCTCCAACGAGATGGGTGCACGCCAGGTCGGTATCAACATCCGCTGGTACAAACTCTCGGTTTACGTAGTGTCGGGCCTGAGCTGCGCACTTGGAGCCATCGTATTGATGGCGCGCATGGACTCCTCCAGTGGCAAGATGGCCCAGATGTTCGAGCTCGACGCGATCGCGGCCGTCATCCTGGGTGGAACTTCCTTGTTCGGTGGACGCGGCAGCATCTGGGGCAGCCTGCTCGGCGCGGTGTTGATCACGATGATCCGCAACGGGATGAACCTGCTCGAGATTGCGCAGTTCCGTCAGATGATGGCCATCGGGGCGGTCGTCATCATCGCGGTCTGGATCGACGTGATCCGGCGCCAGCGCCTGCTGCGGAAATGACTGAGAGCGCCCCGACCGACGTGAAGGCGTCGTCGGCTATCGAAGACTGTGAGGACAGAATGGGCACATCGATTGCTGTATTGGGCGAAGCCTTGATGGACTGCGTGGCGCAGCCCGGCGGGGATCTGCGGCCCCATATCGGCGGAAGCCCTTTCAACATGGCGCGTGCCGCCGCGCGGCGTGGGGCGCAGGTCAGTTACCTGAATCCGATCTCGACCGACCTCTTCGGCGACCGGATCCGCGCCCAGCTCGCGCGCGACGGAGTCACGGTGCTGGCCGAACCCAGCCGGCTGCCGACCTCGCTGGCGGTGGTTCAGGTCGACAACGGCCAGCCGA
>JBFJZP010000269.1:0-4993 GCA_041622095.1 Burkholderiaceae bacterium
GCGGCGGTGTATTGCGTGTCGTGGATCAGCAGGTCGGCCTTGGCGATGAAGTCCCGGTGCCGGCTGTCGCCCGGATGCAGGGCGCCGAGCACCTGTCCCAGCGGCAGGCCGAGCGCTGCGGCATGGGCATGGCCCTCATGGTCGCTGGCATAGACGACGGTGATGCCGTCGACCTCGAGCCGGTAGCCCAGGGTCAGGGCCGGATGGTTCAGGTAACGCGCCGTGACCCGCACCTCGTCGATCATGAAGCTGCCCTCGACCAGATCGTGGTAGCGGATCGTCGCCCCCATTTCGTCGAGATTGACCGGGAAATAGGTGTACTGCATCTGCCCGGCCAGCGTCTCGCGCAGCGATGGCCCGAAACCGCGCGGGGCGTAGACGTCCCATTCGCAACCGGCCTGGAACAGCGGTGCGAAGAACGGGAAACCCTGGATATGGTCCCAATGGGTGTGGCTGATCAGCAGATGGCCGCGCCGCGCCGCTTCGCCTTGCTGCATCAGTGTGATGCCGAGTCCGCGCAGACCGGTACCGGCGTCGATGACCAGCTGCGTGCCACGGCGGGTCCGGATCGAGACGCACGAGGTGTTGCCGCCATATCGCACCGTTTCCGGCCCTGGCGTGGCAATCGATCCGCGTGTCCCCCAGAACTGCACTTGCATTCGTTCTCCCGTCACCCTCGCAATGCTGGCGCAACCCGCGACGGCTGTCGTGATCCGGCCCGGGCGCGGATCGATGATAGTGCCGGCGCCGACGCGGCCGGCAAGTATTTGCGGGTTTGCGCGTCTTGCGCAGTGGTCCATCATGCACGAAGCCGGGTCCGTGCCCGGATCCACCTGCGGCATTTCGCCGGCCATTGGCTGCGGCGGGCAAGCCATCGCGAGACGCTGGGGCACACCCACCACCGTCTCGCCAAGCGGGCCGATCGAGCGGCGACAATCCGCGCGCTGACAACAATTTCTACACCATGCATGCTGCACAACTGCTTCTGATCGTGCTCGCGGCCGGGCTGGCAAGCCAATGGCTGGCGGCCCGGATTCGCCTGCCCGCGATCGTCGTATTGATCGCCGCTGGCCTGGTGCTCGGCCCGTTCACCGGCATCACCGCACTGGACCTGCCCCAGGGGGAACTCAGCGAACTGATCGGGCTGGGGGTGGCCATCATCCTGTTCGAAGGCGGCATGGATCTGAAGCTGGCCGAGTGCAAGCGCGTCGGTCATGGCATCGGCCGGTTGACGCTGGTCGGGCCGCCGCTGGCCTGGTTGTTCGGAACGCTGGCCGCGCACTACGTGGCCGGGCTGGACTGGGCGGTGGCGGCGGTGCTCGGCGCCATCCTGGTCGTGACCGGGCCGACCGTGATCCTGCCGCTGATACGCCAGGCCCGGCTGAACAAGGAGTCGGCATCCCTGCTGAAGTGGGAGGGCATCGTCAACGACCCGATCGGCGTGTTGATCGCGGTGCTCACGTTCCAGTACCTGACCATCGGCGGCAGCTGGCAAAGCGCCTTGAGCGGCGTGGGCGCGGCCATCCTGGCGGCGGCGGTATTTGGTGGCCTGGGCGGCTGGGGCATCGGCTGGCTGTACCGCCGCGGCGCGGCGCCGGAACACCTCAAGGGCCCGATCCTGATGGTGCTGGTACTGGTGGTCTACTGGGTCAGCAACCTGGTTCAGCACGAAGCCGGCCTGCTCAGCGTGACCGTGATGGGGCTGGTGATCGGCAACATGAAGCTGATCGAGCTCGAATCCCTGCAGCGATTCAAGGAGCACCTGACGATCGTGCTGCTGTCGGTGCTGTTCATCGTCATTCCATCGCAATTGCAGGCCAGCGCCTTGCAACTGCTCGACTGGCGGGTCGGGTTGTTTGTGGTGGTGCTGCTGGTGGTGGTGCGGCCGCTGACGATTGCCCTTGCAACCGTGGGCGCGCCGATGCGCCAGTCCGACAAGTGCCTGCTGGGCTGGATCGCGCCGCGCGGCATCGTCGCGGCAGCGACGGCCGGCATTTTCGGGCCGGCACTGGTGGCCGCAGGTTATCCGGATGCGGCCTTGCTGTTGCCGATCACCTTTGCGGTCATCATTGCGACGGTGCTGGCGCATGGCCTGAGCATCGGCCACATGGCCCGCCGCCTAGGGCTGGCCGCGGCCGGCGACAACGGCCTGCTGATCGTCGGTGCCACGCCCTGGTCATGTGCGCTGGCAAAGGCATTGCACCGGCTGGGTATCGACGTGTTGCTGGTCGATGGCGCGTATGCGCGCCTCAAGCCGGCCCGCATGGAGGGCACGCCGGTGTATTACGGCGAAATATTGTCCGACCATGCGGAGCATTCGCTCGAGGCGCAGCACCTGAGCCACTTGCTGTGCGCCACCGAGAACGAGTTCTATAACGCGCTGGTGTGCAAGGCGCAAGGCCGCCGCTTCGGCCATCACCGCACCTTCCAGTTGCCCACCGACCAGGCCGGCGCGCAAGCCCTCAAAGGCCTGCAGCTGCAGCAACGCGGCTTTTTCGCGTTCGACCCGACCGCCACCTTCGGCATGTTGAGCGAGCGCCTGGCCCAGGGCTGGCAGGTGCAGGCATCCAAACTGACCAAGAGCCATGACTGGGCCGCGTTCGCCGAGCGGCTTGGGCAGCCGGGAGGGGACTGGCTGCTCCTCGGCGGCATCTCGCCGTCGGGTGCGTTCCGGCTGTATTCGAAGGAGCAGAGCTTCAAGCTCGATGTCGGCTGGACCGCGCTGTTTTTTGCGCCGGTGCCGGCGCAGGCCAAGCTGTCGGTGATTGATCCGGCCGCTTGACCGGATCGATGCGGGTGAGGCGGCTGCGCGGCATTGCCGCCGGATGGCCGCAGCGAGACCCACCGATGCGTGGTTAAGCGCGCTCTTGGGTCGATATATCCGGTGCCGGTCGTTGTTTTCGTCCAACGGTGGCCGGCTGCCATGCCGAGTTGTCAAGGCGATGTCATTTTTCCCAGTGTCACTCCCCTAAACTAAGGGGCCCGGTTGGGGGATGTGCACGGCAGCTATTGATGTATCAGGTCCGTTCATAAACCAGCGCGAGCAAGAAATGCGTTTGGTCGTTCATGGTCTTGATGCCGAGAGGCTTGCAGTTTGGCGAGAAAGTTCGATTTTTGTGCGGGGAGACACCAACCGGTCCGTCGGCGGCTTGCGCAGGCGGTGGCCGGCGCCTTTGTCATGGGCTTGGGGGCTGGTGCGGCGCATGCCTTGCCCGACGGCGGCCAGGTATCGGCCGGCAATGCGTCCGTCCTGCATTCCGGATCCGCACTCAGCATCGAGCAGACCAGCGATCGGGCCGCCATCAACTGGCAGAGTTTCAGCATCGCGCCGGGCGAGGCGGTACGTTTCAACCAGCCGTCCCCATCGTCCATCGTCCTGAACCGGGTCCTCGGGCAAAGCCCCTCTGAGATCCTGGGTTCGCTGTCGGCCAATGGCCAGGTGTTCCTGCTCAATCCGAACGGCGTGTTGTTCGGCGCAGGCGCCCAGGTGAATGTGGGCGGCATCCTGGCCTCGACGCTGAGCCTGTCCGACACCGACTTCCTGGCCGGGCGCCATGTGCTGGGCACGCTCGGATCGGCTGGTTCGGTCATCAACCGCGGCACGATCACCGCCGCCGACGGTGGTTATGTGGCGCTGGTCGGCCCGCAGGTGGTCAACGAAGGCCTGGTCAGCGCGCGCTTGGGCACGGTGGCGCTGGCGGCCGGTGAACAGGTCACGGTCAATTTGAACGGCAACAGCCTGGTCAGCCTGGCGGTCGATCGCGGCGCGGTCGACGCCATGGTCGAGAACCGGAGCCTGCTGGTCGCCGACGGCGGCCAGGTCATCCTGAGCGCCAAGGCGGCAGATGCGGTGGCGCGCTCGGTGGTCAACAACAGCGGCATCCTGCAGGCCAATACGCTCAGCGCGGCCGATGGTGTGATCCGGCTCGAAGGCGGCACCATCGGCAACAGCGGCGTGATCCGGGCGCAAGGTGGTGGCCGGATCGAACTCGACGCCGCGACAGATGTCACGCTGGGCGGCAGCTCCCTGGTGCAAGCCAGTGGCGACAAGGGTGGCGTGATCACCATCCGTGCGCGCAGCGGCACCCTGGCCGCCGATGGGCGTGTCGAAGCCACCGGTGCGCAAGGCGTGGGTGGCACGATTCGATTGCTCGGCGATCGCGTTGGGCTGTTCAACCAGGCCAGTGTCGATGCGTCCGGGCGCACGGGTGGCGGCACGGTGCTGATCGGTGGCGACATGCTCGGCGCCAATGCCGAGGTGCAGAACGCCGCACGTACCGTGATCGGGTCGCAGGCAACGGTGCATGCGGATGCGACGGACACGGGCGACGGCGGCAAGGTGATCGTCTGGTCAGACGAATACACCGCTTTTGGCGGCACGTTGTCTGCCCGCGGTGGTGTCAATGGAGGCGATGGCGGGTTTATCGAGACCAGCAGCAAGCTCAACCTGCAGGCAACGGGACTGGCCGATGCGTCGGCACCGCGCGGATTGGCCGGCCAGTGGTTGCTGGATCCGAACAACATCACGATCCAGACCGCCGGGCCCGATACCAACGTGTCCGCCAGTCCCAGTTTCACGACCACCAACGACAACGCGATCGTCACGACCGGCAGCATTCAGACCGCGCTCAATGCGGGCACCTCGGTGACCGTGACCACCGCAAGCGCCGGCTCCAACAGCCAGGCGGGCGACATCACGGTGGCCAATGCAATTGCCAAGACGGCCGGTAGCGCCGCGACGCTCACGCTCAATGCGACGAACAACATCAACTTTAGTGCCGGCGCCAATGTCACTTCGACGGTGGGGGCGCTGGGGCTGACGCTGAATGCAGGCGGTGCAGTCAGCGCGCTGCAGAATGTCGACCTGCTCGGTGGCACGTTGAACCTGAACGCGACTGGCAGCGTGACCCAAGCAGCGTCGACCACGATTCAGGGAACGACCGTGCTGGCCAAGCATGGCACCGGCGTCGCGACGCTGTCGAGCGCCAACACC
>JBFJZP010000270.1:0-4975 GCA_041622095.1 Burkholderiaceae bacterium
ACCGCCCTATCGTGTACCTGTATCACCGCAACTGGTTGTGGGCCTACAACAGCAAGCTCACCGGCGTGCGTGAAGTGCCTGATGGCCTGCTGCGCGTCGAAGGCCTGAAGCTCAACTGAGCCGATCCCCACAACTGCCGCAGGTCCTCGCAAGATGTTTGTCTATTTCGTTCGCCGCCTGGTATCGCTGGTGCCCACGCTGGTGTTCGTGTCCATGCTCATCTTCGGCTTGCAGCAGTTGTTGCCGGGTGACCCGGCGCAGATGCTGGCCGGCGAGGACCAGCGGCCGGAGGTGATCGAGCACTACCGCCAGAAGCTGCACCTGGACAAGCCGATCGTGGTGCAGTACGGCTACTGGATCGGCGGGGTGCTGCAGGGCGACCTCGGCGAATCGACGCGGGCCCAGTTGCCAGTGCTGGACCTGATCCTGCAGAAGCTGCCGGTCACGGTGGAGCTGGCGCTGCTCTCAATGCTGATCGCCCTGCTGATCAGCATCCCGGCGGGCGTAATCTCGGCGGTCAAGCGCGGAAGTGCCTGGGACCATGGTGCCACCGTGTTCGCATTGTCCGGCTTGTCGATGCCCAACTTCTGGCTCGGCATCATGATGATCCTGCTGTTCTCCGTGGAACTGGGCTGGTTGCCGGCCTCGGGTTACGTCAGTCCGTTCGAGGACTTCGGCGCCAACCTGGCGGCGATGATCATGCCGGCGGTTGTGCTGGGCACCGGCATCGCGGCGGTGCTGATGCGCCACACCCGCAGTTCCATGCTGCAGGTGCTGGCAGCCGACTATGTGCGTACCGCACGTGCCAAGGGGCTGAACGAGCGGGTCGTCGTGCTCAAGCATGCGCTGCGCAATGCGTTGACGCCGGTCATCACGCTCGGTGCGCTGGAACTGGGCACCTTGTTGTCGGGTGCGGTGCTGACCGAGCAGGTGTTCACGATCCCGGGTTTCGGCAAGCTCATCATCGACGCGGTGTTCAACCGCGACTATGCGGTGGTGCAGGGCGTCGTGCTGGTCACGGCGACCGCCTACATCCTGCTCAACCTGATGGCCGACATGGCCTACTTCCTGTTCAACCCGCGGCTGAGGCACTGACGCATGAACACCTTGACCCACGCCGTCACCGCGCCGCAGGCTGTGCGCCCCGCGCAAGCCGGCCCGTGGCGCCGTGCCTGGCGCAAGCTGGCACGCAACCGGATCGCCATGTTCGGATTGGCCGTTGTGCTGTTTTTCGTCGTCGTGGCCGTGTTCGCGCCCTGGATCGCGCCGCATGACCCGCTGGCGGCGGGGTGGAGTACGATCCGCAAGCCACCGAGCGCGGTGCATTGGTTCGGCACCGACGAACTCGGGCGCGATGTGTTGTCGCGGGTCGTCTGGGGTACGCGTGCGTCCTTGTTGGCGGGAGTCGTGTCGGTGACGATATCGCTGGTACTCGGCGTGTTTATCGGCATGGTGGCCGGATTCTTCGGCGGACTGGTCGACACCATCATCTCGCGCATCACCGATGCGTTCCTGGCCTGCCCATTCCTGATCCTGGCGATCGCACTGGCCGCCTTCCTGGGCCCGAGCCTGACCAATGCGATGATCGCGATCGGCGTATCGGCCGCGCCGATCTTCGTGCGGCTGACCCGTGCGCAGGTGATCAATATCAAGGTCGAGGACTATATCGAGGCGGCCAGGGCGGTCGGCTGTTCGCCGCTGCGTATCGCCATCTCGCATATCCTGCCCAACATCACCGCGCCGGTGATTGTTCAATCGACCCTGGCGATTGCCGCAGCGGTGATTGCCGAAGCCAGCCTGTCCTTCCTGGGTCTGGGCCAGCAGCCACCGGCGCCGAGCTGGGGCAGTATGCTCAACACCGCCAAGAACTTCATGGATAACGCCCCCTGGATGGCGATCTGGCCGGGACTGGCGATCTTCGTGCTGGTGCTGGCGTTCAACCTGCTGGGCGACGGCCTGCGCGATGCGCTCGATCCGCGTCACCGCTGATACGTGGCCGACGCAAGACGCCAAGATTTTTAAGCAATGAGGATTACCTGATGCAATTTGACTGGAACAACCCGTATCCCACGGTGCGCAGCCCCTTGATGGCGCGCAACGTAGTCTCGACCTCGCACCCGCTGTCTTCCCAGGCCGGCTTGCGGATGCTGCTCAAGGGCGGCAATGCGGTCGACGCCGCGATCGCGGCAGCGGCTGCACTGACGATCGTCGAACCGATATCCAACGGCCTGGGCAGCGACAATTTCGCGATCCTGTGGGATGGCAAGGGTTTGCACGGACTCAATTCGTCCGGGGTTGCGCCGGCGACCTGGAATCCGGACTATTTCCGCCAGCGCCATGGCGGCAAGATTCCCGAGCGGGGCTGGGACACAGTCACGACGCCGGGTGCGGTGGCCGGCTGGGTGGCCTTGTCCGAGCGTTTTGGCAAGTTGCCGTTCGCCGACCTGATGGAGCCGGCAATCGAACTGGCCGAGCGTGGCCATGGTGTGGGCGTCATCGTCGCCGACAAGTGGGCACGCCAGATACCGGTGCTCAAGGATCAACCGGGTTTTGCCGAAGCCTTCATGCCACGGGGCCGTGCGCCCTTGCCGGGCGAGCGTTTCGTGTTTGCCGAGGCGGCGCAGACCTTGCGCAAGATCGCCGAGACGAAAGGCGACGCGTTCTACCGTGGCGAAGTTGCCCAGATGCTGGTAGCGCATGCGGCGGCCAACGGCGGCAGCATGACGCTGGCCGACCTGGATGCCTACCGCCCGGAATGGGTGACACCGATCCAGAAGAACTTCGCCGGCCACACGGTGCACGAGATTCCGCCGAACGGGCAGGGCATCGCCGCGCTGATGGCGCTGGGCATGCTCGACAAGCTCGATCTGGGCCGTTTCCCGGTCGACAGCGTCGAGTCGCAACATCTGCAGATCGAGGCGATCAAGCTGGCGTTTGCCGACACCTACCGCTGGGTGGCCGACCCGCGTTTCATGACCGAGGTCTCGGCGAGCGACCTGCTCAGCGACGCCTACCTCGGCGAACGCGCTCGCCTGATTGAACAGGGCAAGGCGCAGACCTTCTCGCATGGTCATCCGCCCAAAGGCGGCACGATCTACCTGACGGCGGCGGACGAGAGCGGCATGATGATCAGCCTGATCCAGTCCAACTACATGGGATTCGGCAGTGGCGTTGTCGTGCCGGGTACCGGCGTCAGCCTGCAGAACCGCGGCTTCGGATTCACGCTGGAGGACGGGCATGCGAACCAGGTCGCCGGTGGCAAGAGGCCTTTCCATACCATCATCCCCGGCTTCCTGACCAAGGACGGCCGCCCGCAGATGAGTTTCGGCGTGATGGGGGGCAACATGCAGCCGCAAGGCCATCTGCAGACCCTGGTGCGCATGCTGGTGTACAAGCAGCAGCCGCAGGCGGCTTGTGATGCGCCGCGCTGGAAGTTCAGCAGCGGGCAAAGCGTCGATTTCGAGTCGACGATGTCGGGCGATCTGGTCGCAGGCCTGAAACGACTGGGCCACCAGTTCGAGGCGATAGCCGACAACTACATGGATTTCGGCAGTGGCCAGTTCATCTGGCGCCTGAGCGACGACATGCAGGACGGTTATGTGGCCGCCAGCGATTCACGGCGCGACGGCCAGGCGGCTGGTTACTGACCCGGTCGCGGATCGCGAGCGGCCGCCGCTGGCCGCTTGTCGGCGGATGTGATCGGCCGGATCAGAGTTCTTCGACGCGCCGGGCCGGGTAGCTGTCCCAGGCCTGGCAACCCGGGCATTGCCAGAAATGCTGCTTGGCCTCGAAGCCGCAGGCCGCGCAGCGGTAACGCGTCAGCGGCTTGGTCGCATGGTCCAGAGCTTTTTGCACCAGCGGATGGGACGCCTCGTCGTGCACCGGTTCGCCGGCAAACCAGCGCGACGCCGCCACCAGCGAGGGTTCGTTTTCCAGGTGGCGCACATACCAGCGCCGGGTGTCGCTGGCACTCGCGCCCAGATGCGCTTCGAGCGTGACGATGGCCTCTACGCAGTCGATGCAGGGCGCTTCGGCGTAAAAAGCCTTGAGCCGGTCGCGCACGCGTTCGGCCTGGCCACTGCTGATCGCCAGCTGGGCCATATGGGCGGCCACCAGCGGCAGCGCAGCCGGCGCGTGCTGGTACAAGGCTTCGAGCACCACCAGGGCCTGGGCGGATTCGCCACGTTGCCCGAGCAGCTTGGCCAGTTCGATGCGGGGCCGGGGCGCGGACGGCGCGTTGCGGATCGCCTGTTCGAGTAATTTCTGTGCGGCATCCAGCTCATGGGCCGCCAGATGCGCGGCGGACTGCTCGCACAGATAGTGCGCCAGCCGGCCGGCAAAGCTGCCATGCTCGGCATTGTCCAGCCGCTTGGCCACATCGGCCGCATGGACCCAGTCGCGTGAACGCTCGTAGTTCGCCAGCAGGGCCAGCCGGGCCTCGGATTGAAACGGCGTGCCCTCGAGCTTGAGCAAGGCCTCTTCGGCGCGGTCGAGCAGGCCAGCGCGCAGGTAGTCGAGTGCCAGCGCATGCTGTGCGCGGTGCCGGTCGGTTTGTGTCAGGTCGCCACGCGAGAGCAGGTGCTGGTGCACCCGAACCGCCCGTTCGTATTCGCCGCGGCGCCGGAACAGATTGCCGAGCGCGAAATGCAGCTCGGAGGTGTCGGGGTCGTTCTGCACCGCCTCGATGAAGGCGTCGATCGCCTGGTCCTGCTGCTCGTTGAGCAGGAAGTTCAGGCCTCGGAAATAGGCCTTGGGCGCGCGCCGGTTCTCCAGGCGCATCTGGCGCAGGTCGAAGCGCGAAGCGGCCCAGCCGAGGATGAAGGCGACTGGCAGGCTCAGCAGCAGCCAGCTGATGTCAAAGTCCATGCGGGGGGACGACAGGAGAGGGGGTTTCGTCCGCTGCGGCAGCAGTCGGGGCGGCCGGACGGCCTGCGGGCGCGACCGGATCGGTACGCCGCCAGCGCCAGGGCGCCAT
>JBFJZP010000271.1:0-4968 GCA_041622095.1 Burkholderiaceae bacterium
CCTGTGGTCTGCCACTGGCCTGGCAAGGCCAGCGCCAGTGGCGCGTGCTCGACACCTGTTTCGGCGACGGGCAGCAATTCCTGGCGCTCTGGCAGCTGTGGGCGCAGGATCCGGCAGCGCCGCATCGGCTGCACGTGGTCGCGCTGGCAGATACCGTGCCGGCCCGATCGGAGTTGCGCCACACGCTACTGCAAGACCATCCGGCATTGGCCGGCTACGCCGATGAACTGACCGTCCAGTGGACGGGCCTGTTGCCCGGCATGCACCGGCTGGTGCTGCATGGCGGGCGGCTGAACCTGGATTTGTGTATCGGCGCGCCACAACAAGCGCTGCGCGAGCTGCAAGCCGTGGTCGACACCATCTTGATCGGTACGCCGGTGAACGCGACAACCCGTGATTCGTCCGACAACTCTGCCGGCTGGGACAGTTGGGGCGCCAAGGCACTGGCCCGTATCTGCCGCCTCGACACCCGGCTGAGCCTGCGCGGTGTGCCGCCGGCGGTTCCTGCGCCGGACGCGCTGATGCAGTCGGGTTTTACGCCACCGGTGGCATGGATCGATCCGGCGACCAGACAAGGTGTCGCCGGCCCCGACAGCAACTTGCAGATCAGCACCTTCCAGCCGCGATGGCGGATCAAGCACACCCGTAAGGAACGCCTCCCCCCACCACCAACGGTGTCGCAATGTGTGGTGGTCGGCGCCGGCCTGGCCGGTGCTGCCGCGGCGGAAGCATTGGCGCGGCGCGGTTGGCAGGTCACCGTGCTCGACCGCGCAGCGCAGCCGGCCGGCGGCGCATCGGCACTGCCGGCCGGATTGCTGCTGCCCCATGTCTCGCGTGACGACAGCCCGCGTTCGCGCCTGTCACGCGCCGGCGTGCGCCTGAGCCTGCAAGCCGCCAGGCGGCTGCTGGTGGCCGACACCGACTACGCGATCTGCGGCGTGGCCGAACTGGCGATCGACCGCGCGCGGGTGTTGCCCGACCACTGGCCGGCCGCAGGCCGCGAATGGACCGATACCACGCTACCGCCGACCGTGGCCACCCATCTGCTTCGCTGTCATGCGCCGCTGGACAAGGCGCTTTGGCATGTGATGGCCGGCTGGGTCCGGCCGGCGCAACTGGTACGGGCACTGCTGGCGCACAAGGGCATCCGGTTCCAGGGCAACGCGGCGGTGCATGCAATGGCTTGCACCAACGGCCAGTGGCAGCTGTACACCGCCGACGGCGACTTGCTGGCCCAGGCGCCACAACTGGTGCTGGCCAACGCCGGCGATGCGCCGCGCCTGGTCGAGCTGGCGGCACGGCAGGTAGCCGGCCTGCAAGGCATCAGGCCGTTGACAGCGCTGCGGGGCCAGGTCAGCTGGGCGCACCACAACCCGCAGGACATCGATTTATTGCCGCCCTTCCCGGTCAACGGGGCCGGCAGCGTCATGGCGCAGATTCCCATTGCCGACGGAAAAGCCTGGATTGCCGGCGCCACCTACGAAACCGCCAGCGTGCCGCCGGCTGCGGCCGCTCAGGCCCACGTCCACAACCGCGGCCAGATGGCGCGCTTGTTGCCGGCCGCCATGCCCCATCTGATGCCGGCATTCGAACAGGATGCGGTGAACGTGTGGCAAGGCACCCGCTGGTCCAGCAGCGACCGGCTGCCGCTGGTGGGTCCCTTGCATGGCGGCGATCAGCCGGGTGTGTGGCTGAGCACCGCGATGGGCTCGCGCGGATTGACATTGGCGGTGTTGTGCGCCGAGGTGCTGGCCGCGCAACTGTGCCAAGAGCCGGCACCGCTGCCGGCGCGCCTGCTGCGGCTGCTCGCTGCCGACCGCTTGCCCTGACGCAAACTCACACCAAGCGCCACACCCGACGCCGGCCCCGGCTTCAGATCATCTGGAATACCCGGTACACCAGGCTGGGGTCGAACGGCTTGTCCAGCAAGGCGCGGCAACCCGCCTGCTCGGCGCGTTCATGCATCGCCCAGGACCGGTTGACGGTGGTCACCAAGACACTCTCGATCGGTGGCTTGAACGACACCAGCCGCTCGACCAGGCCCCACGGGTCGTCGATCTGGTCGACATTGACCACCACAATGTCGCAATGGCGCTCGCGCAACCGGCTCAATGCATCGGCCGACGAGTCCACTTCGTCCACATCGATCAGGCCGGCCAGCGCCAGGCGTGCGCGCAGGTACAGACGATCGTCGCGCACCGGCTCCACCAGCAAGGTCTGTCGTACCCCGGGCGGAATCACGGTGGTGGCATCGTCGTCCGGATCGATGCTGATATCCACGCCGCTCTTTGCGAACAACTGATCCATCGCATGCAACACCGCCGACCAGTTGATCGGCCGCGGAAAAACCCGCCAGGCGCGTTCCGGTGCATCTTCGCCGACGCAGATCAGCTTGAGATGCGGGTTCAGCCCGGGCGACGCCAGCGCCATGCCGGCCTCGTAGCTGTCGACGTCGATCAACGCGACATGCGGCATCACCGGCGACTCGGGCGTCCACAAGGCATAACAGGTGCTTTGTTCGGCCGATACGCGAAACAGGGTATTGAGTGCGTGGCGCTCGGTATCGCGAAAGCCCACCACCTTGACGAATACCGTACTGCCCATGGTTGCCAACAATCCTTTGTCGTGTATTGCGCAGGGCAGTCATGCAGGCGACGGCCGCCCACCTGCTGCCCGCCCGCGAAGTGGGGGCGCAGTTTGTAGCCCATAATTCTGTTGCCTCCCCAGCCAGCCGGTCCATGTCGACGCGGCGATCGAACCCGGTCGATCAGACCGAATTGATTTAACCATGATTCTTGTTGCCGGCTCCGCCAATCTCGACTTCGTCGTCCGTGCCCCCCACATCCCCGCGCCGGGTGAAACCGTGCTCGGCCATGCCTTTGCCACCTACCCCGGCGGCAAGGGTGCGAACCAGGCGGTGGCGGCTGCGCGAGCCGGTGGCGCCACCACCCGGATGTTGCTGGCCTTGGGCAGCGACCCGTACGCGCTGCCGCTGGAGACCTCGCTCACCGGCGCCGGCGTATTCCTGCATACCGTGCGCTGCGACGACCAGGCGACCGGCACCGCTTTCATCTGTGTCTCGGACGATGCCGAGAACGCGATCACCGTCGCCCCCGGCGCCAACCATGCGCTTGCACCGGAACACCTGCCTTCGCTGGACGGCATCAGCCATCTCTTGATGCAGTTGGAAACCCCGCTGCCGACCGTGATCGCGTATGCGGCTGCGGCCCGAGCCGCCGGCGTCAAGGTGGTGCTCAATGCCGCGCCGGCCCAGTCGCTGGGCGCCGACATGCTGGACCTGGTCGACATCCTGATCGTCAACGAAGGCGAGTTGTCCAGCATCACCGGCCGCGACGGCGGTGTGGCCGACAACCTGCAGCAACTCAAGGTGCCGGTGGTGGTGGTCACGCTCGGCGCACGCGGCTGTTGTGCGCTGGTCGGCAACCGCTACCTGGTGCAACCGGCATTCCCGATCGAAGCGGTTGACACCACCGGCGCTGGCGACACTTTCTGCGGTGCACTGGTGGCGGCACTCGACCAGGGGGCGCCGATCGAGCAGGCGATGCGGCTGGCCTGTGCGGCCTCTGCACTGGCGTGCACCGTGCCTGGCGCACAGTCGAGCGTTCCGATGCACAGGGCCGTCTCCACGCTGCTGGCCGAGCAGCCGGACGATCCGACCGCCCACGATGCCTTGCGGGCCTATTGCGGCGTGCCGGACTGAACCGCGCGCGTCGGCAACGCCATCGGCCACCGGCACACCCATGTCCTCGTTTATCGACACCACCCGTCTGCCTTCCCAGGAACCCTGAAACCGATGACATCTCCCAGCCGCACCAAAGTGATTTACGACACCGATCCGGGTGTGGATGACGCCATGGCCCTGTATTTCGCACTGGCGCATCCGGCGATCGATCTGGTCGGCATCACGACCACATACGGCAATGTCAGCGTGCAGCAGGCCGCCACCAACGCCTTGTACCTGATGGCGCTGGCCGGGCGCGAGGTACCGATCACGCTCGGTGTCGCAGTGCCATGGGTCAAGCCGCCGGAAGCGCCGCCGGCACACATCCACGGCGCGGACGGGCTGGGCAACCTGGGCGCACGCCGACCGGTCGACCAGGCACTCGACCCGCGGTCCTCCGCCCAGTTCATCGTCGACATGGCGCGTGCGCATCCGGGCGAGATCACGCTGGTCGCGGTCGGCCCGCTCGGAAACCTCAGCCTGGCGTTGCAGCTCGAACCGCAATTGCCGGTGCTGCTGCGCGAGGTGATCATCATGGGCGGCACGGTGGCCGAGCCCGGCAACGTGTCGCCGGTGGCTGAAGCCAATATCTGGAACGACCCGCATGCGGCGGACCGGGTGTTCACCGCCGGCTGGAAGCTCGCGATGGTCGGCCTTGACGTGACGCACCGGGTGGTGGTGACGCTGGAGCAGTTCCGCCGGATCGCCGACAAGCACCAGCATCCGGCTACCGACACCTTGCTCACTGCGGTCGATTTCTACGCCCGCTTCTACAGCGGCCTGTACCAGCATATCGCCAGCACACCAGGCTGTTTCGCGCATGACTTGCTGGCGTTCATCTACCTGGTGCGGCCGGACCTTTTCACCGTCGAGACCAAGAGTGTGCGGGTCGCCGCCGACGGGCTGGCACAGGGCCAGACCATCATGAACCGGCGCGATTTCATCCAGTATCCCCATCCGGGTTGGGAAAAAAACAAGCCGCGCACCCAGGTCTGCCTGGGCGTGGACGCGCCGGCATGCATCGCCCTGTTCGAAGAAACCATGATGGACGACTGGCTCACAGCCTGAACATCAAGCCAGAGGTCCGCATCCGGGCGCATGAACCCGGTCCATGACGCCTCCCCGGGACGAGCCCGATGCGCATCGTGACGCGCCGAATCAGGGCGACCGAGCACCGGCAGCGCCGCGAGCGCCGCATCGAATCTGGCGCCTGCCCCATGCCAAGC
>JBFJZP010000272.1:0-4959 GCA_041622095.1 Burkholderiaceae bacterium
ATCGTGCCGACGCCTATTTATGGCGGCGCGACCGGTGCGGTGTATATCACCCTGCCGCTGCTGCCGTATGCGATACCGGCGATGCCGCACCATCGTCACCGGGCACCGGGTGTCCGACCCCACCGGCACCATCCACATGCGGCGCCGGCGTATCCGCCTCATGGCGGACCCCACTGGCGCTGAGGACAGCGGCGCCACGCCGCGCTGACGCCCGCTGCGGCAGGCGCGCCCGCCGCCCGGCGCGATCAGTGGCGGAAGTGGCGCACGCCGGTGACCGCCATCGCGACGTCGCGCTCGTCGGCCGCCGCGATCACGTCGTCGTCGCGCATGCTGCCGCCGGGCTGGATCACGCAGCTGGCACCCGCGTCGATCACCACGTCGAGTCCGTCACGGAACGGGAAGAATGCGTCGCTGGCAACCACGCTTCCCTTGAGGCTCAACCCGGCGTGTTGCGCCTTGATGCTGGCGATACGCGCCGAGTCGACCCGGCTCATCTGGCCGGCACCGACGCCCAGCGTCATGCCGTCGCCACAGAACACGATGGCATTGGACTTGACGTACTTGGCCACGGTCCAGGCAAACAGCATGTCCTGCAGCTGGGCCGGCGTGGGCTGCTTGCGCGTGACCACCTTCAGGTCGGCCTCGCCGAGTTCATGGTTGTCGGCGGTCTGCAGCAGGACACCGGAGCCGATACGTTTCATGTCGACCGCGTTGCGGCCCTGCTCCCAGGCGCTGACGCCACCCGGCGGCAAGGCAATACGCAACACCCGCACATTCGGCTTGCCGCGCAACACCGCCAGCGCATCGTCGGAGAAATCGGGCGCGATCAACACCTCGACGAACTGCTTGGTCACCGCTTCCGCCACCGGGCCGTCGATCGGCGCGTTGAACGCGATGATGCCGCCGAAGGCCGAGGTCGGATCGGTCTGGAATGCCTTGGCATACGCCTGCAGCGGGCCGGCGCCGATGGCCACGCCGCAGGGGTTGGCATGCTTGACGATCACGCAGGCGTTCTGCGCAAAACTCTTGACACACTCCCAGGCGGCATCCGCGTCGGCGATGTTGTTGTAGCTCAGTTCCTTGCCCTGCAACTGGTCGGCACTGACCAGCGAACCCGGGGCCGGGTGCAGGTCGCGGTAATACGCCGCCTGCTGGTGCGGATTCTCGCCATAGCGCAGGTCCTGCAGCTTGACGAAGCGGCCATTGGTCTGGCCCGGGAACATGGCATGGCTGCCATCGGGCTGGATGCGCGACAGGTAGTCGCTGATCGCACCGTCGTACTGGCTGATGCGGTTGAACGCTGCCACCGACAACGCAAAACGTGTCGCCTCCGACACCTTGCCGTCCTGCTTGAGCTCGTCGAGCACGCCGGCATATTGCGACGCGTCGGTCAGCACCGCCACGTCCTTCCAGTTCTTGGCCGCGCTGCGCACCATCGCCGGACCGCCGATGTCGATGTTCTCGATCGCATCCTCCAGCGTGCAACCGGGCTTGGCCACGGTGGCCTCAAACGGGTACAGGTTGACGATCAGCAGGTCGATCGTGGCAATGCCGTGATCGCTCAAAGCCTGCATGTGCGCTGGCGTGTCGCGCCGCGCCAGCAACCCGCCGTGCACCATCGGATGCAGCGTCTTGACGCGGCCGTCGAGCATCTCCGGGAAACCGGTCACGTCGGCCACTTCGCGCACCGGGATACCCTTGGCCGCCAGCAGGCTGGCGGTTCCGCCGGTCGACAACAGGCCGATGCCCAGCGCATGCAGGGCGGCGGCAAATTCGACAATTCCGGTCTTGTCGGATACGGAGATCAGGGCATTGGTCACGGTCGGCTTTCCATTCATTTGAGCAACTTGTGTTCGAGCAATTTCTTGCGCAAGGTATTGCGGTTCAGGCCCAGCCATTGGGCGGCGCGGGACTGGTTCTGGTCCGCCTGCTGCATCACGACTTCGAGCAGCGGCTTTTCGACCACCCGCACCATCATGTCGTACATGCCGTCTGGCTCGGTTCCGTGCAGATCGCGAAAATAGCCGTCGAGGCTGGCACGAACGCACTCTTCGATGTGTTTCTTGCTCATGGAGTCTCCAGGGACATTGCAGGGTCCGCCACTTCGGCGGCAGGCACTGGCAGCCGGTCCATGACCGCCCCCAGTGCGTCGAAATAATCGGCCACGGCGCGCGATTGCGCCTGGACCTCGGTCAGAAGATTCATGCGGCTGCGAAAGTCCTCGCCGCCGGGCAGCGAGCGGACATACCAGCCGATATGCTTGCGCGCACTGAGCACGCCGATATGTTCGCCATACAGGTCGTAATGGTCTTCCAGGTGGGCCAGCAGCAATCGCTTGACCTCGCCCACCAGGGGCTGGGCCAGTTCGGTGCCGGTGTCCAGGAAATGTGCCATCTGGCGAAAGATCCAGGGCTGGCCTTGCGCGGCGCGCCCGACCATCACCGCATCGACACCGGTGCGGCGCAACACCTCGCGGGCCTTGCGGGGCGTGGTGATGTCACCATTGGCCACCACCGGTACCCGCACCGCGTTCTTCACCGCGGTGACGGTGTCGTATTCGGCCTCGCCCCGATAACCCTGCTCGCGGGTGCGGCCGTGGATCACCAGCATCTGCACGCCGGCGCTTTCGGCGTCGCGTGCGATACGCACCGCATTGCGCTGCGTATCGCACCAGCCGGTGCGCATCTTCAGCGTCACCGGCACCTTGTGCGGCGCACAGGCGCGCACCACGGCGTCGACGATGGACAGGGCCAGCGCCTCGTCCTGCATCAGCGCCGAGCCGGCCCACTTGTTGCAGACCTTCTTGGCCGGGCAGCCCATGTTGATGTCGATGATCTGGGCGCCCCGGTCGATGTTGTAGACCGCGGCGTCGGCCATCATCTGGGCCTCGGTTCCGGCAATCTGCACCGCGATCGGCCCGGGCTCGCCATCATGGTTGGCCCGGCGCGAGGTCTTCAGGGACTGCCACAGGTCGCGCCGCGACGTGACCATCTCGCTGACCGCATGCCCCGCACCCAGGCTCCGGCACAACTGGCGGAAAGGCCGGTCCGTCACGCCCGCCATCGGGGCGACCATGAAACGGTTGGGAAGCACGAATTGACCGATCTGCATGCGTTCGGGGTGGCGGAAAAGGAAGCCGGAAAAGACGGGGAACAAGCAGCGCCGGGTGGCGCGGGGCATTGATTCTAACTGCCCAAAATTTCAGCAATTGAAATGCCGCCGCGAATCCGCATGACCCACACGCCGAGGGTCTGTTGCCAGATCCCTATACTGCAGGCCGATGCCCCCATGGATGGAACACCTGATTGCCCTGCTCGCGTTGCCGCAAGTGGGCCTGAGCACGATTGCGGTGGTCTCCTTCGTATCGGCAACGCTGCTTCCGATGGGCTCCGAGCCGGCGGTGTTTGCGCTGGTCAAGATCAATCCGGCGATGTTCTGGCCGGCGATCCTGGTGGCGACCGTCGGCAACTCGCTCGGCGGCGCGGTGACCTGGCTGATGGGCCTGGGAACCCACAAGGTGGTCGACCATTACCATCACTCCCCATCCCATGTACGGGCCCTGCGCTGGCTCGAGCGACTCGGGCCGAAAGCCTGCCTGCTGGCCTGGTTACCGCTGGTCGGCGACCCCTTGTGCGCCGTTGCCGGCTGGTTGCGCATGCCGTTCTGGCCCTGCCTGTTCTATATGGCGATCGGCAAGTTCCTGCGTTACCTGATCATGACTGCTGGATTGTTGTGGGTGTTCCCCGGCGTCTCTGGCTGAGCCCCCGGCCCCCGCCGCCGGGCAGAGCCCAGACCGAAACGCGCTGTCCACTGCCGCGGCGCACCGCATAATTCGTCCATGGAAACCAAATGGCTAGAAGACTTCGTCAGCCTGGCTGAAACCCGCAGTTTCAGCCGCTCTGCGCAGTTACGCCATGTCACCCAGCCGGCGTTTTCGCGGCGCATCCAGTCGCTCGAAGCCTGGGCCGGCACCGACCTGGTCGACCGCAGTTCCTATCCGACCCGCCTGACACCGGCCGGCGAAACCCTGTACGACCAGTCGCTGGAGATGCTGCAGGCGTTGCAAAGCACCCGCGCAATGCTGCGCAGCCACCGCTCCACCGTGCAGGACCTGATCGAATTCGCGGTGCCGCATACGCTGGCGTTCACTTTCTTCCCTGCCTGGGTGTCGGGCCTGCGCGAAGGTTTCGGCCCGATCAAGAGCCGCTTGATCGCACTGAATGTGCATGACGCGGTGTTGCGCCTGGTCGAAGGCAGTTGCGACCTGCTGATCGCCTACCACCACAGCGCCCACCCGTTTCAGCTCGACCCCCAGCGCTTCGAGATGGTCAACCTCGGCCAGGAAGTGATCGCACCCTACTCCCGGCCGCAGGCCGACGGCACGCCGCTGTTCCGGCTTCCCGGTCGCGCCGGTAACCCGCTGCCGTATCTCGGTTATGCGCCGGGCGCCTACCTGGGCCAGATGGTGGAGCTGATCCTCAAGCAGTCACCGGCGCCGATCCATTTCGACCGGGTCTACGAAACCGACATGGCCGAAGGCCTCAAGGCGATGGCGGTCGAGGGCCATGGTGTCGCATTCCTGCCGCTCAGCGCGGTGAAGAAGGAATTACGCGGCCGGCGCCTGGTCAGCGCCTTGCCGCAGGACATGGCGGGGCTGCAGCTGACGATGGACGTACGCGCCTACCGCGAGCGGCCCGGCCATGGCGAAGTACAGAGAAATCCCGCGGCCAATGGCAAACCGGTGGTCACCAACGGCAAAGGCAAGACCACCAGCCACCGCAACAAGACCCAGGCCTTGTGGGAATATCTGGTCACGGCATCGGTTGCCAGCAACGCCTGAACCGTTTACTTTCGTCTTTTATTCTTCCTTCTTCCTTCTTCCGCCGTTTCGTCGTTCTCCGTTCCCGTTCCTGCAGCAGATCCGCCTATTCATGTCTTCCACCACCATTTCCACCATCA
>JBFJZP010000273.1:0-4958 GCA_041622095.1 Burkholderiaceae bacterium
CGATAGTCGAAATCGAACATCGTCGCCAGGCGTTCGCGGTCCCACACCAGCGGGTCGAACGGCGACAGCACCGTGGTGTGCGACGGCTGCAGCGCGCCCCGCAAAGCACGTGACAACAGGGGCCGGTTGGCGGCATGGACATACGCCGGCGCATCCCAACCTTGTACCTGCACCGGCAACAACACGCCACGCGCCACGAAGCCGGCCAGATCGGCATCCCGCAGCCGCGGTCGGGTCCGGAAGTAGTCATGGACCCAGCGGGCCTGCGTGATACCCAGTGCCTGCACCGCGCGTCCGACGAAGTCGGCATGCACAGCGGCGGTATCGGGCAAGGCCAGGTCGACCAGCGCGGGATGAACCCGTTCGGCCAGGTCGTACACCCGCTGGAAGCGATCGCGCCGCGCGACCATCAGTTCGCCGCGGGCGAACAAGGCCTCGAGCCAGCGTTTCTCGTCCTTCCAGCCCCACCAGCCGCCGGCGCGCCCGTCGCTGCGCACGAAATCCGCCGAGCGCACCGGACCTTTTTCGCGCACATGCGCCAGCAGCCGCGCCAGATGTGCCTCCTGCTGCGCCTCCGTGTTGCGGCCCAGTTCCACGCCCCAGTGGCGCCGTGTCGTGCGGTTATGGCTGCGGTGCAATGCCAGCTGCGCCTGCGGTACGAAGCAGGCCTCGTGCGCCCAGGCCTCGAACAGATGGCCACGCGCCAGTGCGTCGTCAAGCCACTGCTGCGGATAAGCGCCCAGGCGCGAGAACAGTACCAGGT
Organism: Burkholderiaceae bacterium; assembly: GCA_041622095.1. Taxonomy (GTDB): domain Bacteria; phylum Pseudomonadota; class Gammaproteobacteria; order Burkholderiales; family Burkholderiaceae_C; genus CAISIP01. Next base: position 764 of record JBFJZP010000273.1, read on the forward strand.
AGGGGCTGCGGGCCACCACCTGGATGGTGTCGATCTGCAGCAGTTGCATGCGCTCGATACAGCGCCGCAATGCCAGCCGGGTGGCCGGTCTTGCCGGTGGCACCAGCAGACCCTGGGCTGCCAGTTGCAAGGCCCTGGCCTGCCCTGGCGTCAGTTGCGGCAACTGCGCCACGGCCAGGCGTCAGCTGGCCTGCACCAGCCGCCGCAGCAGCCCGGCGGTCGAGCCGTCCAGGCCGTCGGTGTCGCCACTGTCCAGCCGAGCGGCAATGTCCTTGGCCAGCACCTTGCCGAGCTCCACACCCCACTGGTCGAAACTGTTGATGCCCCAAATCGCGCCACTGACAAACACCCGGTGTTCCTGCAACGCGATCATGGCGCCCAGGCTGGCCGGGCTGAGTTCGTCCAGCATCAGCAGGGTGCTGGGCCGATTGCCCGGAAAGTCATGGTGGCCGTCGCCGACTGTCTTGCCGACCATCAAGGCCTGGGCCTGGGCCAGCACGTTGGCCAGCAACATCGGATGGTGTCCCGGCAGGTCGTGACGCGCACGGCGCACCGCGACGAACTCCACCGGCACCACATCGCTGCCCTGGTGCAGCATCTGGAAATACGCATGCTGGCCATTCGTGCCCGGTTCGCCCCACAACACCGGCGCGGTCGCGAACGGCACCGGCTGCCCCTGCGCATCGACCCGTTTGCCATTGCTCTCCATCTCCAGCTGCTGCAGATAAGCCGGCCAGCGGCCAAGTGCGCTGTGATACGGCGCAATGCTGCGGCTGGTGAAGCCGTGGAAATTGCGGTACCAGATGTCGATCAGCGCCAGCCGTACCGGCAGGTTGCGCTCCAGCGGCTCCTGGCGGAAATGCTGGTCCATCGCATGGGCGCCCGCGAGAAAGGAGCGAAACGCCTGCGCGCCAATCGCGATCGCGATCGGCAGGCCGATGGCAGACCAGAGTGAATAACGGCCGCCCACCCAGTCACGGAAACCGAAGGTCGTGGTGATGCCGAATGCCTGGGCCGCCTGCACGTTGGTCGTCAACGCGCAAAAATGCCGCGCGATGTTGCTGCCGCCCTGGTCCTCGAACCAGCGCTTCGCGGAAGCGGCGTTGGTCATGGTCTCGATCGTCGTGAAGGTCTTGGACGCGATCAGAAACAAGGTACGGGTCGGATCCATGCCGCGCAAGGTCGACGCGAGTTCATGGCCGTCGATGTTGGACACGAAATGCAGGCGTTTGCCAACGGCGGCAAAGGCATCCAGCGCCCGCACCGCCATCTGCGGCCCGAGGTCCGATCCCCCGATGCCGATGTTGACGATGTCGGTAATGCCGGGATCGGCGCGCACCCCTTCGGCAAAGGCCAGCATCGCGTCGAGCGTGGCATGGACTTCCTGCAGATCCGGATCGGTTGCGGCATCGGACTTGCGGGGCAATGGGTTACGCAACAGGAAATGCTTGACCGCACGTTGCTCGGTGTGATTGATCGCCTCGCCCTGGAACATCGCGTCCCGGTGTTGCTCGACGCCGCATTGGCGCGCCAGCGCCAGCAACTGCTGCTCGATCGCCCCATCGATCAGGTTTTTCGACAGGTCGGCAAATACATGGGGCGCTTGCTGGCTGAAAGCCTCGAATCGGCCGGCATCGGCGGCAAAGGCCTGGCGCAGATCGAAGCGCGATCCGGCACCGGCATACAAGGTGCGCAAGGCACTCCAGGCAACTGTATGGTCACAACGTGGGCGGCTCATGGTCATCGTCCTCCTTCCGGCTGGTGTGCGAATCAGGCAGCCTGCATCAGTTTTTCGAGCTTGACGGCATCGGCGCAGAAGGCCCGGATGCCTTCTGCCAGCTTCTCGGTGGCCATCGCGTCCTCGTTCAGTGCCAGCCGAAAACCGGCCTCGTCGAACTGCACGGCCGGCAGTTCCAGTGCCTGTGCCGCGGCGGGATCGAGTTGCCGCGCGAGCGTCTCCGTGTTGCCGGCCAGCTCTGCCAGCAACTCTGGACTGATCGTCAGCAGATCGCAACCGGCCAGCGCCTGAATCTGGCCCAGGTTGCGGAAACTCGCGCCCATGATCTCGGTCTTGATGCCGAACTTCTTGTAGTGGTTGTAGATGTTGCGCACCGAACCGACACCGGGGTCGTTGACGCCGGCGTTGGCCGCCTCGTCCCATGTGGCGCCGGCCGTCTTCTTGTACCAGTCGTAGATGCGGCCGACAAAGGGCGAGATCAACTGCACCCGGGCCTGGCCACAAGCCACCGCCTGGGCGAACGAGAACAACAAGGTCAGGTTGGTGTGGATGCCGCGCTGCTCCAGCGTCGCGGCGGCCTGGATGCCTTCCCAGGTCGAGGCGATCTTGATCAGCACCCGGTCGGACGCAATACCTTGCGCCTTGTACATGGCGATGATGCGTTCGGCACGCGCCACCGTGGCCGCACCATCGAAACTCAGCCTTGCGTCGACCTCGGTGGAAACGCGGCCAGGGATGACCGACAGGATTTCGCAACCGAAACGCACCAGCAGATGGTCCATGATTTCGTCCAGCGGACGCGCCCGGTGCTGTTCGACGATGTCCTGCAGCAGATGCTGGTAATCGGGCTTGCCAACCGCCTTGAGGATCAACGACGGGTTGGTGGTCGCGTCCTGCGGCTTGAACTGGGCCAGTTGCCGGAAGTCGCCGGTGTCGGCCACCACGGTGGTGAATTGCTTGAGGGCGTCGAGCTGGTTCATGAAGTCTCCGTTGACGGCCGTCGATACCGGCCGATTGCCAATCTGAATCAAAGTAGATTTGAATTATCCGTGAAACAAAGTTACATTACCAGCATTCATTTATGTAACTTTTGAACATGTCCTTTGATCTAGTCCTGTTTGGTGGCACCGGCGATCTGGCCTGGCGCAAGTTGATGCCGGCCCTTTTCCAGGCCTTTCGCCATGGCTCGTTGCCGGAGAACGGCCGCATCATCGGTATCGGTCGCGATGACCTCAGCGACCAGCAATACCGCGATCTGATCCGCAGCCGGTTCGAGAAGGTCGACCTCGACAAACGCCCGACCGACGATGAGTTCGACCGCTTTGCGGCCTTGCTGCATTTCCTGCGCATGGACCTGTCCGGTCCGCAGGACTATCCGCGGCTGGCCCAGCTGCTGCGTGAACGCGAGGCCGAAACCGTGGTGATGTACGTCGCCACCGCGCCGGCATTGTTCACGACGGTATGCGAGCAGATCGCGGCGGTCGGCCTCAATACGCCGAATACCCGGGTCGTGCTGGAAAAGCCGCTGGGCCATGACCTGGCGTCCAACCGCAAGATCAACGAAACCGTGTGCGGCATCTTCAACGAGCGGCAGGTTTTTCGCATCGACCACTACCTGGGCAAACCGGCGGTGCAGAACCTGTTTGCGCTGCGCTTCGGCAACGCCTTGTTCGAACCGCTGTGGCGGCGCGAACACATCGCCAATATCCAGATCACGATCGCCGAGGAACTCGGCGTCGAGAAACGCGGCGCGTTCTACGACACCACCGGCGCCTTGCGCGACATGGTGCAGAACCACGCCCTGCAACTGCTGTGCGCAATCGGCATGGAGCCGCCGATCAACTCGCATGCGGACGCGATTCGCGACGAAAAACTCAAGGTGCTGCGCTCGCTCAAGCCCTGGACACCGGCCAGCCTGGCGACCGACGCGATCCGCGGCCAGTACGGGCCGGGCAAGATGGCCGGCAATGCGGTGCCGGGCTACCGGGCCGAGGAAGGTGTCGATCCGCACAGCAACACCGAGACCTTCGTGGCGCTGCGCACCGAGATCTCCAACTGGCGCTGGGCCGGGGTGCCGTTCTACATCCGCACCGGCAAACGCCTGGGTGGTCGCGACGCACACATCGTCGTCAACTTCCGGCCCACACCCCACGCGATCTTCGATTCGCATATCGGCATGGCCAACCGCCTGGTGATCAACCTGCAGCCGCGCGACGGACTGGAACTGCACCTGCTGGCCCAGGGCCGCGACGACCGCGGCAAGGCGCAGAAGCTGGCACCGGTGCAGCTGGACCTGGATTTCGACACCCGTTTCGGCGCCCAACGGGTCGGCGCCTACGAGCGGCTGCTGCTCGACGTGATCGACGGCCGGCTCAACCTGTTCGTGCGCAGCGACGAGCAGGAGGAAGCCTGGCGCTGGGTCGAACCGATCATGAACGCCTGGAATGCCGACAGCCA
>JBFJZP010000274.1:0-4954 GCA_041622095.1 Burkholderiaceae bacterium
CGCCGCCAGCAAGGCCCCGACCAGGATGACGGCAATGGCCAGGCCGCCACGCACCGGGCCGAACACCTGCCCGACGGTCTCGAGCAGATCCTCCGCCATGCGCGAGCGCTCCAGGATGATGCCCATGAAGGTGAAGAACGGAATCGCCAGCAGCGTTTCGTTCGACATGATGCTGAACACCCGCAGCGGCAAGGCCTGGAACAGGCTGGTCGAGAACAGGCCCGCCTCCATGCCGATCAGTCCGAAGAACAGACCTGTGGCCGCCAGGCCGAAGGCCACCGGAATACCGGTCAGCAGGAACATCAGCAGCCCCGCAAACATGACGGGGACGAAGTTGTTGGCAATGAGTTCGAGCATGTCAGTTCTTTCGCGCTGCAAGGTCACGCGCGGCTTGCGCTTCGGCTTCTGCGGCTATTTCTTCGGCGAGCAGTTCTTCGGGGGTCTTGTCGTGCTCCTCGGAGAACGGCTGGTCACGGTGCCCGGTCAGGAATCCGATGCGTTTGATCAGTTCGGACAAGGCCTGCATCATCAGCACGCCAAAACCGAGCGGGATCAACGCGATCACCGGCCAGCGGATCAGGCCGCCGGCGTTCTGGCTCATCTCGCCGCTTTCATAGGCGCGCATGAAATACGGCCAGGCCAGGTCGATCATGATCCAGGCCAGCGGAATCGTGAACACGACGATGCCGATCGAATCGATGATCGCGTTGGTGCGTTTGGAGAAGCGCGACGAGATGAAGTCGATCCGCACATGGTCGTTCTTCAGCATCACATACCCCACGCCGAGCATGAACACGGCGGCAAACAGGTACCACTGGATCTCCAGCGCCGAGTTGGACCCGATGCTGAAGACCTTGCGCAATACCGCATTGACAGCGCTGATCACGGTGGCGGCAAGAATCAGCCACCCGATCAGCTTTCCAAGGCCCAGGCTGATCGCATCGATCAACCTTGACAGGGATAAAAGTGCAGACATAAATACTCCGGAAATTCACGCCGCAAAAAAGCGGCGCACACGGCAAACACCATGGCAAGGCCACGGCGTCGGCGTAACCACCAAGGTTAACCGCTCGCGACCCGAAAACGAGTTCCGGATCGCGTTAACTGACTAGGGAAAACACTGCCCGAACCCTGTCAACCGATCCAGGAATGTCGGTCAGGCAACAATCTTGAGCGAAGGACGTGCCGCCTCGACCAGGCTGGCAAAACGCGACTTGATCGACTGCGCAATACCGGCCGCGTCCAGCCCCTGCAAGGCCATCAGACGCGCCGGATCCCCGTGCTCGATGAATACGTCCGGCAGACCCAGGTGCAGTATCGGCTTGACCATGCCGGCCGCCTGCAAGGCCTCGCCTACCGCGCTGCCGGCGCCGCCCATGACCGCACCGTCTTCGATCGTCACCAGCGCGTCATGGGTGCCGGCCACCTGCAACAGCAGTTCGGTATCCAGCGGCTTGGCCCAGCGCATGTTGACGACGGTGGCGCCGATCTGTGCTGCGGCCTCCAGTGCCGGGTACAGCAAGGTACCGAAGGCCAGGATGGCGATGCCGCTGCCCTGCTTGCGCAGTTCGCCGCGGCCGTAGGGCAAGGCCTGCAGGTCGGCACGCGGCGTCACACCGGCGCCGGATCCGCGCGGATAACGCACCGACACAGGGTGCTCGCATGCATAGGCGCTGCTGAGCAACTGGCGGCATTCATCCTCGTCCGCCGGGCAGGCAATCGCCATGTTCGGAATGCAGCGAAGAAAAGCGATGTCGTAATTGCCGGCATGGGTGGCGCCATCGGCACCGACCAGGCCGGCGCGATCGAGCGCAAACACCACCGGCAGGTTCTGGATCGCCACATCGTGGATCAGCTGGTCGTAGGCCCGCTGCAGGAAGGTCGAGTAGATCGCCACCACCGGTTTGAGGCCTTCGCAGGCCAGCCCGGCGGCAAAGGTCACCGCGTGCTGCTCGGCGATGCCGACATCGAAGTACCGCTCGGGGAAACGCTTCTCGAACTCGACCAGGCCGGAGCCCTCGCGCATCGCCGGCGTGATGCCGACCAGCCGCTTGTCCTGGGCCGCCATGTCGCACAACCACTGGCCAAAAACCTGGGTGAAGGTCAGCTTGGCCGGCGTCGCGGACTTCTGCAGACCCACCGCAGGATCGAACTTTCCCGGGCCATGGTAGGCCACCGGATCGGCCTCGGCCAGCTTGTAGCCCTGTCCCTTCTTGGTGACCACATGCAGGAACTGCGGTCCATCGAGGTGGCGGATGTTCTCCAGCGTCGGGATCAGCGACTCCAGGTCGTGGCCGTCGATCGGGCCGGTGTAGTTGAAGCCGAATTTCTCGAACAGGGTGGCCGGCACGACCATGCCCTTGGCATGCTCCTCGAAACGCTTGGCCAGCTCGAACAGCGGCGGCGCGCCCTTGAGCACCGTCTTGCCGACATTCTTGGCGGCCGCATAGAACTGCCCGGTCATCAGTTGCGCCAGGTAGCGGTTCAGCGCGCCGACCGGCGGGCTGATGCTCATGTCGTTGTCGTTCAGGATCACCAGCAGCTTGCAGTCGGCGATACCGGCGTTGTTCAGCGCCTCGAATGCCATGCCGGCGGTCAAGGCGCCATCGCCAATGATGGCCACGCTGTGCCGGTCTTCGCCCTTGATACGCGCCGCCTGCGCCATGCCCAGCGCCGCCGAAATCGAGGTGCTCGAATGGGCGGTGCCGAAGGCGTCGGAGTCGCTTTCGCTGCGTTGCGGAAAACCGCTCAGGCCGCCGAGCTGGCGCAAGCTGTCCATGCGCCCGCGCCGGCCGGTCAGCATCTTGTGCGGATAGGTCTGGTGGCCCACGTCCCAGACCAGCCGGTCATGTGGCGTGTTGAAAACATAGTGCAGCGCGACCGACAACTCGACCGTGCCCAGGTTCGAACTGAGGTGGCCACCGGTCCTGGAGACGCTGTGCAACAGGTGAGAACGCAGCTGCGCGGCCAGCGCACCGAGCTGGCCGCGCGGCAAGCGGCGCAGGTCGGACGGATCGGAGATCTTCTGCAACAGGGGATAGTCGGAGTCGGGCATCGGCATCCTTCAATTCGATCGGTTCACGACCATGGCGGCCAGCGCGCGCAGGGCCGCGTCATGCGGCAGGTCGGCGCGCTCGAGCGCCGCCAGCGCCTCGGCCAGCAATTCATGGGCGTAGGCCTGCGAGCGTGCGAGTCCGAGCACCGATACATAGGTCGGCTTCTCGGCGGCGGCATCCTTGCCCGCCGTCTTGCCCAGCGTGACAGAGTCCGCCGTGACGTCCAGGATGTCGTCCACCACCTGAAACGCCAGGCCGATGGCCGCGCCGTAGACCTCCAGTGCCTGCCACTGCGCCGGGTTCGGCCGGCCACTGGCCGCACCCATCATCACACTGCCCTTGAGCAAGGCGCCGGTCTTGAGTTCGTGCATGTCGCGCAACTGCTTCTCGGACAGCGGGCAGCCGACACTGGCCAGGTCGATCGCCTGGCCACCGGCCATGCCGGCACTGCCGGCAGCCCGGGCCAGCAGGCGACACAGCTGCGCCTGCATCGGATACGGCACCTGCTGATCGGACTGCGGCGTCAACAACTCGAATGCCAGGGCCTGCAGCGCATCCCCGGCGAGCAAGGCGGTCGCCTCGCCAAAGGCCACGTGCACCGTCGGTTTGCCGCGGCGCAACACATCGTTGTCCATGCACGGCATGTCGTCATGGACCAGCGAATAGGCATGGATCAATTCGACCGCGCAGGCGGCGCGCAAGGCGGCATCGGCATGGCCATCGAGTGCCTCGCAAGCGGCCATGACCAGCAGCGGGCGCAGGCGCTTGCCGCCATCGAGCACCGCGTAACGCATGGCTTCGACCAGTTCGTTCGGTGCGCCATGGTCGAGCCCGGCCGGCGCATCCGACGTGACCCATCGCGACAAGGCCCGCTCGACCCGGTCCAGCCGTTCGGCCATCCAGGCCGACAGGTCGAGCGTCTGCGACGATGCAGGCGACGCGATCGGATTCAATCGGGCATCCATGTCTTGAGGGTTCCTGCGTCAAGGACGCTGATCTGGTTCTCCACCGCCTGCAGCTTGTCGCGGCAAAACTGCAGCAGTTGTGCGCCGCGCTGGTAACCACTGAGCAACTGCTCCAGCGGCATGTCGCCGGACTCGAGCCGGCTCACCAGTTGTTCGAGTTCCTGCAGCGCGGCCTCGTAGCTGGCGGGCGTCGCATCGGCGGGGGGACTTGCGGGGGCCTTGGCCATGGTATTGAACGTTCAGGAAACCGCCCATTTTAGGCGCACCTTGCCTGCTGCCCGATTCCGGCCGGGCGCTGGCGGCGGCGCAGCGCCGAACCGCCCGCCTTGTCGACAAAAGGCGTTGCAAGGGCGAGGGTACAATCAAAGCCTTCCTCGCCGGCCCGACCGGGTTTTTCTTGTCACCGTGGTTTGCAGACGCAAATTCGGGTGTCTTCTCCCTGTGGGGAGTATTTAGGTCAGGACCTCCATGTCTGATTTAAGTCTTCGACTGCAGCAATCCGCCAGCCAGTTGCCCGTCAACAGTTACTTCGACGAGGCGATCTACCGTGCCGAACAGGAAAGAATCTTCCAGGCCCAGGCCCGGTATGTCGGCCATGTCCGCGCGGTACCCGAAATCGGCGACTACTACACCCTGCCCCAGGAATCCGGTGGCCGGGCACTGGTACGCACGCCCGGCGGCGTCGACCTGATCTCCAATGTCTGCAGGCACCGGCAGGCATTGATCCTGAAAGGCCGCGGCAGCCTGAACACGCAGCAACCGGGTAGCGCCGCCGGCAACCTGGTGTGCCCGCTGCACCGCTGGACCTACAGTGGCGGTGACGCCGGCACCAAGGCCGGTACCTTGCTCGGTGCGCCGCATTTCGCGCAGGACCCCTGCCTGAACCTGGAGAACTACCCGCTGCAGGAATGGAACGGCCTGTTGTTCGAGCCC
>JBFJZP010000275.1:0-4935 GCA_041622095.1 Burkholderiaceae bacterium
CGCCACCGCCGCCGTAACCACCACCACCGCCGCCGCCGAAGCCGCCGCTACGCGGAGGACGTGGCTCCATCGGACGGGCTTCGTTGACAACCAGACCACGGCCGCCGTACTGCTGGCCGTTCATTGCGTTGATGGCAGCTTGTGCTTCAGCTTCGCTGCCCATTTCGACGAAACCGAAACCTTTTGAGCGGCCGGTGTCACGCTCCATCATGACCTTGGCGCTGGAGACCGAACCATGGGCCGAGAAGGCTTGCTGGAGATCTTCGTCGCGGAAAGAATAAGGCAGATTGCCTACGTAAAGTTTGTTGCCCATTAAGGACTCCTGAAAATGACTCAAAACGCGATGGAGTCCGATAACCGCAATCAACAAACCAATGAAGAATTAAAGCAGACGCGAAAACTGACTAATCACCGCAAACTTGTATTACCAATTTTTGGCAATACCGCGCGAATTATGCGCCATCTTGGGAAGATTGCAATTGGTTGTCACGAGTTTTTTTGCGGCCCAATACGCCGCAAAGCCCCATATCCAAAGGGTTAACCCTGATTTTCGGTGTCGTCCGGCTGGTAATTTCGCCATTGGCGCATGGCATGGCGCATCGTCAGCAGTTGCCGTTCGAAGTTCGGGCAGGTCTTGCATGCCATCAGATGCAGGCGCATCCGAACCCGGTCAGGCAGGCTGATCAGGCGATCTTCATTGGCGATCAGCAAGGCGGCTGCCTCCTTGCAAGTGGGCATGAACAACATCAGCGTGATCCGGGTCGGCTTCCAAACCAGTTCAACTCCAGACACTCGCGCAACCGCAGACGGGCGCGGTGCAGTGTCACGTAGAGGTTGGTCGACGACAGACCCAGTTCATTACAGATTTCCTCGCTCGAGAGCTCAAGCCACTCGCGCATCAGGAACACTCGGCCCATGTTGGCCGGCATCCGGTCGGTACAGGCTTCCAGGATCGCCATGAACTGCTGCGATTGCAGGTCCTGTTCCGGATTGCCCCAATCCGCCGGGGCCTGGGCAAAGTGCCCGTCGGCACGGAACACCAGTGCATCGAGTTCGTCTTCTGCGCCGGGGCCGTCGGTAACCATGTCCAGAGCGACCGTCCGGGCATTGACGCGAAACACATCGATGACCTTGTGTTTCAGAATGCCGACCAGCCAGGTCTTGAGCTGCGATCGGTTGCCGAAGGCCTGCGGCTTGTTCAGTGCTGCCAGCAAGGTATCCGACACCGCGTCTTCGGCCCAGGCCTCGTTGCGCAGCTGCAATCGCGCGAACTTCAGCAGATAGTCGCGCTGGGCGACCAGCTGTTGTTCGAAGGAGACGGCTGGGTCCGCGATCATGGTGTTGCGGGATTGTAGGGGCGGGTCGGTTGTCGCGATGCCCGGCCAATGCTTGCGCCGGCCGGCAGTGGAATTACCAGTTGACCTCGCGCTCCGGCGTCGCGCCGATGCGGTGGATCGACAGGTCGGCGCCGTCGTATTCCTCTTCCTGGCTCAGCCGCAGCCCGGTGGTGTATTTCAACCCGCCATAGACGATGGCGCCGCAAGCCAGGGCCCAGGCGACGCCGATCGAGGTGCCGATCAACTGGGCGGTGAACGTCACCCCGCCCAGGCCTCCGAAGGCCTTCGCGCCGAAGATGCCGGCGGCCAAGCCACCCCAGGTGCCACACAGGCCGTGCAGCGGCCATACGCCCAGGACATCGTCGATCTTCCATTTGTTCTGGGTCAGCGTGAACATGGATACGAAGATCGCGCCGGCCACCGCGCCGACGAACAGGGCACCGAGTGGATGCATCAAGTCGGAGCCGGCGCATATCGCGACCAGCCCGGCCAGCGGCCCGTTGTGGATGAAGCCCGGGTCGTTCTTGCCCAGCACCAGCGCAGCCAATGTGCCGCCGACCATGGCCATCAGCGAGTTGACCGCAACCAGGCCGGAGATCTTGTCCAGCGTCTGGGCGCTCATCACGTTGAAGCCGAACCACCCGACCGTCAGGATCCAGGCGCCCAGGGCCAGGAACGGAATGCTGGACGGCGGATGTGCACTGATCGAGCCGTCCTTGCGGTAACGGTTCGACCGGGCACCGAGCAGCAACACCGCCGGCAGTGCCAGCCAGCCGCCTACCGCATGCACGACGACCGATCCGGCAAAGTCGTGGAACTCGGCGCCGGTCGTCGCCTTGATCCAGGCCTGCACGCCGAACAACTGGTTCCAGGCCACACCCTCGAACACCGGATACACGAGGCCGACGATGATCGCCGTGGCCATCAGTTGCGGCCAGAACCTGGCACGCTCCGCAATGCCGCCGGAAATGATGGCGGGGATCGCGGCCGCGAACGTGAGCAGGAAGAAGAACTTGACCAGGTCATAACCATTGCGTTCGGCCAGTTGTTCCGCGCCGACCAGGAAGCCGGTGCCGTATGCGACGCCATAACCCAGCAGGAAATAGACCACGGTCGAGACCGAAAAGTCGACCAGGATCTTCACCAGCGCATTGACCTGGTTCTTCTTGCGCACCGTCCCCAGTTCCAGAAACGCGAATCCGGCATGCATGGCCAGCACCATGATGCCGCCCAACAGAATGAACAAGGCATCCGCGCCCTGTTTTAGTGCTTCCATATGATCCTCTGTGAAGAAAATGCCTTTGAATGGTGCCGATGACGATGTCATCGGGCGATTGCACCAAAGTAAAGCAATTTCTGCGCCATGAATCCGGGCGTGCGTTGATCGTGTGCGCCCCAGTTTGGTTCAGCTGGCGGCGATGAATCGTGCTGGTAAACCCCGCTGTCTGGTGCTGGCAGTCTGGTGCTGGCGCGGCCATGGCCCTATACTTGCCGACAGTGCCGATTTGCTACAGCTTGCGGGCACCGGAGTCCTGGAACTCCGAAAATCAGCTAAAGACGGCACAGCTATCCCGGCCCCGCTTTTAGCGTTGCCGGGATTTTTTATGCTTGTTACACCTTTGACGATGCATTTCGCGGACCCGCTGCCACTGCGCAGCGGGGCTTCCATCCGTGCCTACGACCTGCGTTACGAAACCTACGGCACGCTCAACGCCGACAAGTCCAATGCGGTGCTGGTGCTGCATGCGCTGAACGCCTCGCACCACCTGGCCGGTGTCTACGCCGGGCAGGAGAAGTCCGATGGCTGGTGGGACAACATGATCGGCCCGGGAAAACCGCTGGACACCGACCGCTTCTTCGTGATCGGCATCAACAACCTGGGTTCGTGTTTCGGTTCGACCGGGCCGATGCATGTCCATCCGGACACCGGCCGCATCTATGGCTCGGACTTCCCGGTGGTCACGGTGGAGGATTGGGTCGATGCGCAAGCCCGCCTGCTCGACGCCTTGCAGATCGACACGCTGGCCGCGGTCATGGGGGGCAGCCTGGGCGGCATGCAGGCATTGAGCTGGACCCTGCAGTACCCGAACCGGGTGCGCCATGCGCTGGTGATCGCCAGCGCACCGAACCTGACGGCGGAGAACATTGCGTTCAACGAGGTGGCGCGGCGGGCGATCGTCACCGACCCGGATTTCCGCGGCGGCCACTTCTACGCCCAGGACGGCCAAGCCGAGACCAAACCCAAGCGCGGCCTGCGTATCGCCCGGATGATCGGCCACATCACCTACCTCAGCGACGACGTGATGAACGAGAAGTTCGGACGCGAGTTGCGCCGCGCCTTGTTGCGCGAAGGCGCCGACGCGGCGCCAGCCGCGCCGACCGGCGCCGGTTATCGCTACACGACGCAGGATGTCGAGTTCCAGATCGAGAGTTACCTGCGTTACCAGGGCGACAAGTTCGCGGAATACTTCGACGCCAATACCTATCTGCTGATCACCCGCGCGCTGGACTATTTCGACCCGGCCCGCGCTTTTGACGGCAATCTGAGCCGGGCCCTGGCCCGGGCGAACGCGAAGTTCCTGCTCGTGAGCTTCACCACCGATTGGCGCTTTTCCCCGGCCCGCAGCCGCGAGATGGTCAGGGCGCTGCTGGACAACCGGCGTGACGTCAGTTATGCGGAGATCGACGCGCCGCACGGACACGACGCCTTCCTGCTCGACGATCCGCGCTACACCAACCTGATCCGTTCGCGTTTCGAGCGGATCGCCAGCGAACTCGAAAGCGGGGTACACCATGAGTGACCAGGCGACGATGGAGGCGGTGGCCCGGCTGGTGCCGCCGGGCTCGCGGGTGCTGGACCTGGGTTGTGGCGACGGCGCCCTGCTCGCCCATCTGCAGGCGCACCAGGCTTGCAGCGGTTACGGCATCGAGATCGACGACGCCAATGTGCTGGCCTGCGAGCGCCGCGGAGTCAACGTGATCCAGCTCAACCTGGACGAGGGACTGGCGATCTTCGAAGATGCCAGCTTCGATGTGGTGCTGCATATCGACACCTTGCAACACCTGCGCAATACCGAGGTGGTGCTGCAGGAGACGGCGCGGGTCGGGCGCATCGGAGTGGTCGCGTTTCCGAATTTCGCCCACTGGCCGAACCGCTTGAGCATCGTGCGCGGGCGCATGCCGGTGACCCGGCGCCTGCCCTACCAGTGGTACGACACGCCGAACATCCGGGTCGGCACCTATGCCGACTTCGAAGTGCTGGCGCTGCGCAATGGCCTGAAGATCCAGGACAGCTTCGGCCTGCAGGACGGCCGCACCGTGCGCACCCTGCCGAACCTGCTGGCCGGCACCGCGGTGTTCAAGTTCGCCCGCTGAGACCTGGCCCCACGCGCGCTCGCCGCGGCGAGGCAGGCCAGCGGCGGCTGCCGGTCAGCGCACCAGCGCCGGCATCTTGGGGTTGAACTTCCAGCCCGGCACCAGGTATTGCATCGCGATCGCATCGTCGCGGGCGCCCAGTCCGTGCTGCAGGTAAAGCTGGTGCGCCTTCTCGACCTCGGTCATGTCGAGCGTGACGCCCAGGCCGGGTGCGGTCGGCACC
>JBFJZP010000276.1:0-4889 GCA_041622095.1 Burkholderiaceae bacterium
GTGCTCGCCACGCGCCACATTCACCAGGTATGCGCCGGCCGGCAATCGTGCCAGATGATCGCGGCACAGGATGTCGCGGGTTTGCGGCGTGAGCGGCAGCAGGCAGACCAGGGCCTGGCTTTGCGCCAGGAAATCATGCAGCCCATCCTGGCCGGCGAAACAGCGGATACCGTCGACCTGCCGGGCGATGCGGCTCCAGCCCAGCACCGGATAGCCGAAATGGCGCAATGCGGCTGCCACCTGCTGGCCCAGCACGCCGAGCCCCAGCACCCCGACCGGGAAATCGGCCCGGGATCGGGCCGGCCGCTGGGCCCAGACACCCTGGCGCGCCTGCGCTTCATAAACCGCAAACTCGCGAAAGTGGCGGCTGATCGCATGGCAGACATATTCCGCCATCTGCACCCCCATGCCGGCATCATCCAGCCGGACCACGCGCAGGTCGGCGGGCAGTTGCAGACGCAACAACTTGTCGACACCGGCGCCGACATTGAACAAGGCGCGCAAGCGGGGCTGTCCATCGACGAAGGCCTGGGGCGGTGCCCAGGTCACGGCATAGTCCGCCGGCGCATCGCCTTCGGTCCAGTTCTCCACAACGGCACCCGGCAACCGGGCCCGCAAACCGTCGAGCCAGGGTTCCGGCGCGCTGCTCGGATCGCAATAACTGACGCGCAGCATCAGGACGCCATCTTCAGCAGCTCGGCACCTTCGGCGATCTGGTCGCCTGGTGCATACAACAATTCCGCCACGGTGCCGTCAGCCGGCGCAGCGATCGTGTGCTCCATCTTCATCGCCTCCATCACCGCCAGCGGCTGGCCCTTGCGCACCGCATCGCCGGCACCGACCGTGAAGGACAGCAGCTTGCCCGGCATCGGCGCGGTCAGGCGGCCCGCCTCGCCCTGGTGGTCGCCCGCATGCGCCAGCAGGTCGATCGCCAGGATCCGGGTCGCACCATGCGGCGCAAACACATGCACTTGTTCACCCTGGCGATACACCTGCACCCGATGGCGCTGCCCGGCGAATTGCAGATCCATACCCCCTTCGACCTGGGCGAACGCCAACAGGCCCTGGACCTTGTCCACCTGCAGTTGCATCGCGCCATCATGCAGGTAACTCAGTTGTGCCTCCACCGGGTCGTCGTGGAACTCGAAGCCGAAGCGGCGCACCGCCACACCGAATGCGCGCCAGCCATCGCGGCGCCCGAACGGGTCGGCCAGTTCCCGGCCGCGCTCGCTGGCCACCGTGTCCGCGACCGCGGCCGCAACCGCAAATGCCAGCCCTACCGGCTCCTGCTGGAACAGCACCGCCTGCTCGCGTGGGATCAGCCCGGTATCCAGATCGGCTTGCCGGAACGATGGGCTGCGCACCACATGGCGCAGGAACTGGACATTGGTCTGCAGCCCGACGATATGGGTCGCAGCCAACGCGGCATCGAGCCGCGCCAACGCCTGGTCCCGGCTCTCGCCGACGACGATCAGCTTGGCCACCATCGAGTCGTAGAACGGGGAGATCACATCGCCCTCGCGCACACCGTCGTCGAAACGCACGCTGCAGGACGCATCGGCCCGGACAAAGCTGACATGCTCCGGCTTGCGGTAGACCTGCAATGCACCGGTGGCCGGCAGGAAATTGTTGTCCGGGCTCTCGGCACAGATCCGGGCCTCGATCGCATGGCCATGAATCTGCAGTTGGTCCTGCGCCATTGGCAGGGGTTCGCCACTGGCAACGCGCAGCTGCCATTCGACCAGGTCCTGGCCGGTGATGGCCTCGGTGACCGGATGCTCCACCTGCAAACGGGTATTCATCTCCATGAAGAAGAAGTTCATCGTGCCGTCCGGCCGCTGCTCGACGATGAACTCGACCGTACCCGCACCGACATACTGCACCGCACGGGCAGCGGCCACCGCCGCCGCGCCCATCTGCTCGCGCATCTGCTGCGACAAGCCGGGTGCGGGCGCCTCTTCGAGGACCTTCTGGTGCCGGCGCTGCACCGAGCAGTCGCGCTCGAACAGGTGGACATAGTTGCCCTGGCTGTCGCCGAAGACCTGGATCTCGATATGGCGCGGCCGCTGCACGTATTTCTCGATCAGCACCGCATCGTCACCAAAGCTGTTGATCGCCTCGCGCTTGCAGGACGCCAGCGCAGCGTCGAAGTCCTGCGCCTTGTCGACGATGCGCATGCCCTTGCCGCCGCCGCCGGCACTGGCCTTGATCAGCACCGGATAACCGATGCGGTCCGCTTCCGTGCGCAGCAGTTCCGGATCCTGTGCCGCGCCGTGGTAACCCGGCACCAGGGGCACACCGGCCGCCTCCATCAGCTGCTTGGATGCGGCCTTCAGGCCCATGGCCTTGATCGCCGACGGTGGTGGGCCGATGAAGACCAGGCCCGCGTCGGCACAGGCCTGCGCAAATGCCTCGTTTTCGCTCAGGAAGCCGTAGCCCGGATGCACCGCCTGCGCGCCAGTGGCCTTGGCGGCCTCCAGGATCGCCTGCCAGCGCAGGTAACTGTCCTTCGGCGCGCTGGTGCCGATATGCACCGACTCGTCGCAGGCGGCCACGTGTTTGGCGTGGGCGTCGGCATCGGAATACACGGCGACGGTGCGGATGCCCATGCGACGGGCAGTCGCGGCAACGCGACAACTTATCTCGCCACGGTTGGCGATCAGGATCTTGGTAAACATCTTCAGTCCTCGGTCAGGGTGCGGGCGCCAGCTTGAACCAGGCGCCGATACGGCGGAATACCGCCTTCAGGAAAACAATCAAGGTGATCAGCAGCCAGGCCATCAGGAACAAGGCGATGATCAAGGCGACGGCGAACAGGAACGGATGCTGCGTGGCCAGCCACAAGGCACCAACGACGAGGCCGTCCTCGAGCAGGCTGACGCCGATGTTCGAAAACGGTTCGGGCGAGGTGTTCACCGCTGCGCGGGTCGTGGCCTTGGTCGCAAAGGAACTCGCGGCCAAGCTGCCGCCCATCAGACCGGCAACGACCGCCATGGTGCCGTTGTCGACGCCGAACACCCCGGCCGCCAGCAGCGCCCCACCGGGAATACGGATCGCTGCATGCAGCAGGTCCCACATGCTGTCGAGCCCCGGGATCTTGTCGGCAAAGAACTCGACAAAAACCATGAAGCCGCTGGCCGCCAGCATCAACGGATGTTGCAGCAACTGCAGGCTGGACGGCAACACGATCCAGTCCATGGCGCCGGACAGGCCGAGCATGAACAACACCGCGTACAGCCGCAGGCCGCTGGCCCAGCCCAGTGCGGCAGCCAGTGCCAGCAGCGCCGGCATGTCCATGTCGCGCGCGCCTTCGGCCAGCACCGCAGCCGCCGGCTGCAGCGTGGACAACAGGGCGTCGAGCCAGGCCTGCACGGTCCATGCCTACATGCGGAAGATGCCGAACTTCGTGTCCGGAATCGGTGCGTTGCGCGCAGCACTCAGGCCGAGCGCCAGCACCCGGCGGGTGTCGGCAGGGTCGATGACACCGTCGTCCCACAAACGCGCAGAGGCGAAATAAGGATGGCCTTGCTCTTCGTACTGGTTGCGGATCGGTGCCTTGAAGGCCTCCTCCTCCTCCATCGACCAGCTGCCGCCACGCGACTCGATGCCGTCGCGCCGCACGGTCGCCAAGACCGCAGCGGCCTGGTCGCCGCCCATGACGGAGATACGGGCATTCGGCCACATCCACAGGAAGCGCGGCGAATAAGCGCGGCCGCACATGCCGTAGTTGCCGGCGCCGAAACTGCCCCCGATGATGATCGTGAACTTCGGCACGGCAGCCGTCGCCACCGCAGTCACCATCTTGGCGCCGTTGCGCGCAATACCTTCGTTTTCGTACTTGCGCCCGACCATGAAGCCGGTGATGTTCTGCAGGAACACCAGCGGCACCTTGCGCTGGCAACACAACTCGATGAAGTGGGCGCCCTTGAGCGCCGACTCACTGAACAAAATGCCGTTGTTCGCGATGATGCCCACCGGCATGCCCTCGACGCGGGCAAAGCCGCAGACCAGCGTCGTGCCATAACGCGCCTTGAACTCGTCGAAATCGGAGCCGTCGACGATACGTGCAATGATCTCGCGCACGTCGAACGGCTTGCGGGTGTCGACCGGAATCACGCCATACAGCTCCGAGGCATCGAACCGTGGCGCAACCGGCTGCACCGGCGACGCCGGTTTGTGTTGCGCGCGGTTCAGGTTCTTCACGCTGTTGCGCGCAATCGCCAGCGCATGCATGTCGTTCTCGGCCAGATGGTCGACCACACCGGACAAGCGGGTGTGCACGTCACCACCACCCAGGTCTTCCGCCGACACCACCTCGCCGGTTGCCGCCTTGACCAACGGCGGGCCACCCAGGAAGATCGTTCCCTGGTTGCGCACGATGATGCTTTCGTCGCTCATCGCCGGCACATAGGCGCCGCCGGCGGTACAGCTGCCCATGACAACCGCAATCTGGGCAATACCCTGGGCGCTGAGATTGGCCTGGTTGAAGAAGATCCGGCCGAAATGGTCACGGTCGGGAAACACCTCGTCCTGGTTCGGCAGGTTGGCGCCACCGGAATCGACCAGGTAAATGCAGGGCAGGTTGTTTTGCTGTGCGACCTCCTGGGCCCGCAGGTGTTTCTTCACCGTCAGCGGGTAGTAGGTTCCGCCTTTGACCGTCGCATCGTTGCACACGATCATGCAGTCGACGCCGCTGACCCGCCCGATGCCGGCGATCAAGCCGGCGCATGGCGCGCTGTCGCTGCCATCGCGGTCCGGATACAAGCCCAGCGCCGCCAGCGGACTGAGTTCCAGGAACGGGGTTCCGGGATCGAGCAGCATCTGCACCCGGTCCCTGGGCAGCAGCGTGCCACGCGCGAGATGTTTGGCGCGTGCGGCCTCGCCGCCAC
>JBFJZP010000277.1:0-4883 GCA_041622095.1 Burkholderiaceae bacterium
GCCGGCCAGACACTCCTTCTGCTCCAGGAAGTCGGCATCGCCGGTGAAGTTGCCGATCAGGCCGCCGGCTTCGGTCACCAGCAGCGAGCCGGCCGCCACGTCCCAGGGTTGCAGTCCGGTCTCGAAGAATCCGTCGGTATAACCAGCGGCGACATAGGCCAGGTCCAGCGCGGCCGCACCAGGGCGGCGCAGTCCGGCGGTACGCTGCATCACATCGCCCATCATCGCCAGGTAGCTGGGGAAGTTGTCGCCGGCGCGGAACGGGAATCCGGTGGACACCAGGCTCTCCTGCAGCCGGGTGCGCTTGGATACCCGCAGGCGGCGGTCGTTGAGGAAGGCGCCACGGCCCTTGGTCGCGGTGAACAAGTCGTTGCGCGACGGGTCGTAGATCACCGCCTGTTCGATCTTGCCCTTGACCGCCAGCGCAATGCTGACGCAATAGACCGGGAAACCGTGGATGAAGTTGGTGGTGCCGTCGAGCGGATCGATGATCCATACGAACTCTGAATCCTTGGCGCCATGTTCCGAACCCGACTCCTCGGCCATGATGCCGTGGCCCGGATAGGCGGTCAGCAGTGTCTCGATGATCGCCTGTTCGCTGGCGTGGTCGACTTCCGTGACGAAGTCATTGACCTGTTTTTGCGAAATGCGCACCGATTCGACGTCGAGCGCGGCACGGTTGATGATGGCGCCAGCGGCACGGGCGGCCTTGATGGCCACGTTGACCATCGGGTGGAGGTTTGGGGACGGCATGGTTTGTTGGTTTCGGTTTGGCCGCAACCGGGGGCTGCGCGCCGCACTGCAAGCAGGAGCATGGGCCGGATGCGCGATGGCATCCGCGAAAGGCGCATTTTCCCATGAAATGCGAACCGGTCCGTGCGGCAGTGCCGGCCAGGTCCGGCGCTGAGACAATTCGCGCCATGCAGACACGTTTCGTATTGATCCAAACCAGCCATGCCGGCAACGTCGGAGCCGCGGCCCGGGCGATGAAAGTCATGGGTTTCGACGACCTGGTGCTGGTGGCGCCACGCTGGGCCAATGTGCTGCGGCGCGAGGAAACCATCCAGCGGGCCAGTGGCGCGCTGGATGTGCTGAACAAGGCCCGCATTGTCGACACGCTGGACGAAGCCCTGGACGGCATGACCCATTTGTGCGCCACCGCGATGACGCCACGCGACTTCGGCCCGCCGACCATGGCGCCGCGCGAATGTTTTGCGCGCCTGGTCGCCGGCCAGCCGCTGAATCCAGCTGAAAGCATGCCGCCGGGCGAACCGGTCGCCTTGCCCGGCGGCGTGGCGATGTTGTTCGGCTCCGAGCGTTTCGGCATGCGCAACGAGGATGTCTACCGCTGCCATGTGGCCTTGTCGATACCGACCAATCCCGGCTTCGGCTCGCTCAACCTGGCGGCGGCACTGCAGGTGCTGGCTTACGAGTGGCGCATGGCGCTGGGTGGCTTCGTCGTGCAGCCGTCGGCCGGTGTCGTGCCGCCACAGGCGGCCGACGCGCGCCAGGTCGCCGGATTGCTGGACCATTGGCAGCAGGCCCTGACCGCTGTCGGTTACCTGGACCCGGCCGCGCCCGGCAAACTGATGCCACGCCTGAACCAGTTGTTCAATCGCGCCGGCATCACCGAAGAGGAAATCCATGTTCTCAGAGGTGTCGCCAAGGCCATGCTGGTGACAGCCGGTGGCGTCAAGGGCTAGACTCGTGTCCATGTTTACCCGTATCCGCTCCGACGTCCAGTGCATCCTCGACCGTGATCCTGCTGCGCGCAGCGTCTGGGAGGTCCTGACCTGTTATCCGGGCCTGCACGCGCTGATGCTGCATCGGCCGGCGCACTGGTGCTGGAACCATGGCTTGAAGTGGCTGGGGCGCTTCATCTCCCACATCGGCCGGTTCCTGACCGGGGTCGAGATCCATCCAGGCGCGAAGATCGGCGAGCGGGTGTTCTTCGATCATGCAATGGGCGTGGTGGTCGGCGAGACCGCCGAGATCGGCGACGGCTGCACGATCTACCACGGCGTCACGCTGGGCGGTACCTCGTTGTACAAGGGCACCAAGCGCCATCCGACCATCGGCGCCGACGTGATCATCGGTGCCGGCGCGCAGGTGCTGGGCGGCTTCACCGTCGGCGACGGCGCCAAGATCGGTTCCAACGCGGTGGTGACCAAGCCGGTGCCGGCTGGTGCGACAGCGGTCGGCAATCCGGCCCGCATCATCCAGGCCGACAGCGACGCCAAGCGCGAGGCGGCCGCATCAAAAATGGGTTTTTCTGCCTACGGTGTCACGCAGAATGACGATCCGCTGAGCCTGGCGATGCGCGGCCTGATCGACAACGCGAGTTCGCAGGAGCACCAGATCGCGATGTTGTGGCAAGCCATCGGCACCTTGGCCGAGGGCCGTGCCCAGGGTGACTGCGTACCCTCCGACGCCTGCCGCGACGGCGACTTCAAGGCCGACAAGCTCAACGAGCTGGTCGGCAAGTAGACCGCTTCAAGCGGCCGATGCGCGGTCCGGTCGCTGCGCCGACTTCGGCCGGAATGCCTTGCAGACTGACGGATCGGTTTCGATGTAGGGGCCGCCGATCAGGTCGATGCAGTACGGCACCGCGGCAAAGATGCCGGCCACCAGCGATTCGCCGTTTTCCCCGCGCAGCCCTTCCAGCGTCTCGGCGATCGCCTTGGGTTGCCCTGGCAGGTTGATGATCAGGCTCTTGCCGCGGATCACCGCACACTGGCGCGACAGGATGGCGGTGGGCACGAAACGCAGGCTGATCTGGCGCATCTGTTCGCCGAAGCCGGGCATTTCCTTGTCCGCAACCGCCAGCGTGGCTTGCGGCGTCACGTCGCGCAGCGCCGGGCCGGTACCGCCGGTCGTCAGCACCAGGTGACAGCCGGCATCGACCAGTTCGATCAGCGTGGCGCTGATGCGCGCCTGTTCGTCGGGAATCAAGCGGGCCTCGAAACTCAGCGGGTTGCGCAACGCACGGCCCAGCCATTCCTTCAGCGCTGGCAAGCCCTTGTCTTCGTAGACGCCGCTGGAGGCACGGTCGCTGACCGACACGATGCCGATGCGGATGGGATCAGATGTCGGGTCGGCTGCTGACATGGTCGTCACTCTCCTGGTCGTCCGGGGATTCGAACAAGCTGCTGCGTACCAGCTGGAACAACTCGCGGTAGGCCTTGCCATGGCGCGGCGCCTCGCCGGGTTTGGACGGTACCGCGTCCTTGCGCGCCTGGCGGATCAGGGTGCGCATCTGCTGGCTGTCGGATTTCGGGTGCTGGGTGACCCAGTCCTGCAACGCGCCATCGTCCTCGATCAGCCGCTCGCGCCACTGTTCGACCTGGTGCAATGCCAGTGTCTCGCTGGCCGATCCGCTGTGCTGCTCGGCCAGCGCCTTGCGCACCGCGTCGAGATCGTCGGGTTCGAGCTTGCGCATCAGTTTGCCGACGAACTGCAGCTGGCGCCGCTTGCCTTCGAAATTGGTGATGCGCTTGGCGCCGGCGATGGCTTCGGCCAGCTTGTCGGGCAGGGCGAGCCGCGCCATCAGGTCGGTGCGCAGCGTCAGCAGGTCTTCGCCGAGTTTTTGCAGTTCGTCGCTCTCACGCTTGCGGTCGGTGCGGCTGGGCGTGTCCGAACCCTTGAGCTCGCGCTTGAGCTCCAGGTCGAGTTCGCTGCCTTCGGTAACGAACTTGCCGGAGACGAAATACCCTTTTTTGGCTTTGCGTGGCATGGATGAAAACGGGCATTCAGGCCTTGGCAGGCCCGGAGTTGGTCAGCCAAGTATCATAGTCGCCCACGTGAACGAACCAAGATGACACACCAAAAGACGACCCGGGCCGAGCGCGGCTTCAGCTATAGCCAGGCATTTTTCGAACAACTCGTGGACAGCGCCCTGCACCATGCGGGCAAGCTCGGCGCCACCGATGCGGCGGCCGAAGCGTCGGAAGCCTGTGGCCTGAGTGTGTCGGTGCGCAAGGGCGATCTGGAGAACGTGGAGCGCAACCGGGACAAGTCCTTGTCGGTGTCGGTATACGTCGGACAGCGGCGCGGCCATGCGAACACCTCCGATTTTTCCGATGCGGCGATCGCGCAGACGGTGCAGGCGGCCTACGACATCGCACGTTTCACCGCCGAGGACCCGATGGCCGGCTTGCCGGATGCGGCCGACATTGCGCCGCCGTCCAATCTGGCCGGTGATCTGGAGCTTTTCTTCCCCTGGTCGGTCACCAGCGAACAGGCGGCCGAACTGGCGATGCGCTGTGAAAATGCGGCACTGGCCACCGACAAGCGCATCACGAACAGCGAGGGCGCGGCGGTGTCGGCGCAGCAGTCGCACTTCTTCAGTGCCCACACCCATGGTTTCCGCGGCGGTTATGCCAGTTCGCGCCACTCGATCTCGGTGTCGCCGATCGCGTCCATCGGCGAGGACATGCAGCGCGATGCCTGGTACAGCTCGATGCGCAGCGCCGATGAGCTGGCCAGCGCCGAGCGGGTCGGTCGTTATGCGGCCGAACGCGCGCTGAGCCGACTGGGTGCGCGCAAGATATCCACCCGCCAGTGCCCGGTGCTGTTCGAGTCGCCGCTGGCCGCCGGCTTGCTGGGCGCCTTCGTGCAGGCCGTCAGCGGCGGTGCCCTGTACCGCAAGAGCTCGTTCCTGCTCGGTTCACTGGGCAAGCAGGTGTTTCCGAAACACATCGACATCCTGGAAGACCCTTTCGTCAAGCGCGGCAAGGGCAGCTCGCCGTTCGACGAGGAAGGCGTGCGGGTGGCCCCGCGTACCGTGGTCGAGGCCGGCCGGGTCCAGGGTTATTTCCTGAGCAGCTATACCGCGCGCAAGCTGGGTATGCGCACCACCGGCAATGCCGGCGGGTCGCACAACC
>JBFJZP010000278.1:0-4877 GCA_041622095.1 Burkholderiaceae bacterium
GCGCGCGCGCCATGCCGCGGCGAAACGCGTCTTCGGGAATACCGTAACCCAACTGGCCGGACGCGGACAACACACGCAACGGCTCGCCACCTGGACGGTGGGACTGCAGCAGGCGAGCGCAGGCATTCATGGAACGATATCCAGCATGGGCCCGTGCTGCTGCGCGCCATACACGTCGCCGTCGCCGGGGCTGCCGGCCACGATGGCGCGCGGCAACACGTACTTGATCGCCTGGATCCCGGCCAGCAGATGGCGTTGCACCTGGTGCGCCGGCAGGCCATACCGCGCCGCCACGGCGGCACACGACAGAGCCGGGCTGTGTGCGGCCAGGTCATAGGCGTGTGCATCACGCAGAAAGACGTCGATCGTCAGCTGCGTCGGGCCGGCGTTCTTGCTGCGTATCACCTGCGCCAGGTCGGCCAGGGTGCGCCGGGATGGCTCAGTCATGGTCATCGGGCGGTGAATCCTCCGTCGGCACACACGACCTGACCGGTGATGAACGCCGCGCGGCCGGACAACAGGAAACCCACCAGTTCGGCAATCTCGTGCGGCTCGCCGAGTCGACCCATCGGAATGCTCTGCTCCATCGCGGCCAGCGCCACCGGATCGGCGCTGACCGCGGCGAGCATGGCAGTCCGTACCGGACCCGGGCCGACGGCGTTGACCCGGATGCCCTGGTCCGCCCACTCCAGCGCCAGCGACTTGACCATGCCGTTGAGACCGGCCTTGGACGCGGCGTAGGCCGCACCACGGGCATGACCGACCAGGCCGATCTGGCTCGTGACCACAACCACGCTGGCCGCGGACGCGCCGGCGTGGCGCATGTGGGCGATCGTCGCACGCGTCAGCAGAAACGTCGATGTCAGGTTCAACTCCAGTGTCTGGCGCCATTCCTGCACACGGGTGTCGTCCGAACCCTTCTTGTAGAAGATGCCGGCGCAGCAGGCCAGGCCGTCCAGGCCGCCCAAGGCCTGCGCCGCGCGTGCGGGCAAGGCGATGCAGCCGGCTTCGTCCAGCAGGTCCTGCTGCAGCACCTGGGCTCCCGGCAGGGTCTCGCGTACCCGTTCAGCCTGCTCGGCATCCTGCACCGCGGCGGCGACCCGGGCACCGTAGCGTTGCAGCAGTGCCGCCGTCGCCAGGCCAATGCCGGAACCGGCACCGGTCACCAGCACATGCCGGCCGGCCAGCTCCGGCTCCATCGGCAAGGGCGCGTCGGGATACATCGGTTACAGGCCCAGGTAATTCTTGCGCAGATCCGGATCCCGCGCCAGATCATCGGCGTCCCCCTGCATCGCAACGGCGCCGTTCTCGATGATGTAGCCCCGGTGTGCAATCGCCAACGTCTGCACCGCGTTCTGCTCCATCAGCAGGATGGACTGGCCTTCGCTGTTCATCCTGACGATGAGCGCAAACATCTCCTCCACCAGCAACGGCGACAGGCCCAGCGATGGCTCATCCATGATCAGCAGCACCGGCTCGGCCATCAGGCCGCGCCCGATCGCCAGCATCTGCTGCTCGCCACCGGACAAGGTCCCTGCCGACTGGCTGAAACGCTCCTTCAGGCGCGGGAAGATCGTGACCACCTTGTCCAGGTTGTCGGCACGCCGCGCGCGTCCCCGCACCAGGCTGCCGACCTCCAGGTTCTCGCGCACGTTGAGGTTGGGGAACACGCGCCGCCCCTCGGGCACGTGGATCACGCCGCGCTTGACGATCTCGGTCGAGCCAAGCCCCACCAGCTCCTCGCCCTGGAACTTGATCGATCCGGAGAACGGCTTGTTCAGGGCCGAGATGTTGTTGTTCAGCGTCGACTTGCCGACGCCGTTGCTGCCCAGCACCGCGACGATCTCGCCCTTGCCCACGTCGAGGTCGATGCCGCGCAGGATCTCGATGCTGCCGTAACCGGCATGCAGTTGGCGTATCTCAAGCATGGGTAACCTCCGCCTGTGCGTCGGCGGCCTGGCCGGCACTGCCGCGGCCAAGAAAGGCCTCGATCACCGCCGGGTTGTTCACCACCTCCTGTGGCGCGCCCTGGGCGATGATCTTGCCGTACGACAACACGTAGATGTGGTCGGACAGGCTCATCACCGCATGCATCACGTGTTCGATCAGCAGCACAGTGACGCCACTGTCGCGGATCGTCCGGATGATGCCGATGATCTCCAGTATCTCGGTCGGATTGAGACCCGCCATGACCTCGTCGAGCAACAGCAGTTTCGGTCCGGTTGCCAACGCACGGGCCAGTTCAAGCCGCTTGCGCCCGGCCACCGTCAGCCCGGAGGCCGACTGCGCGAGTTGGCCTTCCATGCCGACCTGGCGCGCGACCGCCCGCGCATGTTCCCAGGCCTCGTGGCGGTCGTGGAACTGCTGGTAGGCACCGACCGCGATGTTCTCGTGCACCGTGAGCTTGGCAAACGGCTGCGTGATCTGGAACGTGCGCACCATGCCGGCGCGCGAGATCCGGTGCACCGGCCAGCCGGTGATGTCCTGGCCCATGAAGTGCACCTTCCCGCCGCTGACCGGATGAAAGCCGGCAATACATGCGAACAGCGTCGTCTTGCCGGCGCCATTGGGGCCGATCAGCGACACGATGCGGCCCTGCTCCACCTACAGACTGGCGTCGTCGACCGCCCGCAGGCCGCCGAAGACCTTGCTCAGGTTCGATACCTGCAACATCATTTCCTGCTCCCCGGTTTGCCGCCACCGCGCTTGCGGCTGAACAGGTCGATCAGGCCATTGGGCAGGAAGGCGATGATGACCACCAGCAGGGCGCCGTACAACACAAGCGACAGACCCTGTATCTGCGTCAGCGTACGCGTGACGTCACTGACCAGCGCCAGCAGCACCGAGCCCACCAGCGGCCCATAGACGGTACCGGCGCCGCCGATCATGCTCACCAGCAGCATTTCGATGGACTTGTCGGTGCCGAAGGCGATCAACGGATCGATGTACAGGAAATACTGGGCGAAGAAACACCCACCGATGCCGCCGATGGCGCCGGAGATCATCATCACCTTGACCTTTTCCGCGAACACGTTGATGCCCAGCGCCTTGGCCGAGTCCTCGTTCTCGCGGATCGCCGCCAGTTGCGCGCCGAAACGCGAGCGCCGCATCCATTCGGCCAGCGCCACCGACCCGGCCGCCAGCACGAGGATCAGGAAGTAGAACCCGCTGCGCTCGGCGAACTGCAGGTTGCCCGCGCCGATATTCATCGGAATCAGCAAGCCCAGGCCACCGCCGGTGATGCCGATCGAGTTGCTGACGATACGCAGCACCTCGGCGAAGGCCAGCGTGATCAGCGCGAAATACGATCCCTTGAGACCGGCACGGAACGACAGCACCGCGATCACGCCGCCGACGAACGCGCCCGCCAGCGCCGCGATGGGCAGGCCCAGCCAGGGCGAGATGCCCAGCCGCATCTGCACGATCGTCGACGCGTAGGCCCCGACACCGAAAAACGCGACATGGCCGAAGGACAACTGGCCAGCGAAACCGCCAGAGATGTTCCAGGACTGGCCGATGAAGGCATAGAACAGCGCCAGCACGCCGAAGTTGACCATGAAGCTCGACGGGAACACGAACGGAAATGCGATCGCCACCGCCAGCACCGACAGGTGCAGCTTCCAGGGAATGGGTTTGAGTTCCGATGCGGTTGTCATGGCATGTCCTCCGTGCTGCACGCTGCGTGATTCACCTTGGGAACGGTCCGGCGGCTCATGCCTTGGCTCCGAACAATCCCGAAGGCCGGAACAGCAAAATCAGGATGAAGATCAGCGAGATGCCGATCTGGCCCATGCTCTCACCCAGGAACAGGCCGCCGAAGGACTCGGTCAGGCCGATGATCAGGCCACCGACCACCGCCCCCATGAAACTGCCCATGCCGCCGAGCACGACCACCGTAAAGGCCACCAGCACGAACACATGGCCGACGCTTGGCGAGACATAGAAGATCGGCATCATCAAGGACGCTGCCGCTCCCAGCGTGGCCAGGCCGATACCGTAGGAGATCGCGAAGATCCGGTCCACGTCGATACCCACCAAGCGCGCGCCCACACGCTCTTTCGCCACCGCGCGGATCGCGCGGCCGGTGTCGGTGCGTTGCATGAACACGCCCAACGCCGCGCACAAGGCCATGGCCACGGCAAACGAGATCAGCTTGGGCAGCGGCACGAAGGCCGGGCCGACCTCGACCATGGTGTCCGAATACGAGACCAGGATGGTGCGCGAGTCGCCCTTGAAGAACATCAGCGCCAGGTTCTCGATCAGGATCGACAGGCCGAGCGTCACCAGCAGGATGTTCTCGTCCTTGCCGCTGGACAGTCGCCCGATAAGGCCCTTGTACAGCAGGTAGCCCAGTATGAACATCGCCGGCACCATGATGAAGATCGACAGATACGGGTCGATCCCCAGCAACGTCAGCAGGTAGAACACGCCGAACATGGCCAGCATCAGCATGCTGCCATGGGCGAAGTTGATGATGTGCAGCACGCCATAGATCAGCGTCAGGCCCGATGCCACCAGCGTATAGATACCGCCCAGCAGCAGGCCGTTGATGGCCGCCGCGGCAATGATGTTCGCGTCCACGAAACCTCCAGGAGTTGTGTGTCGACCTCCGGTACAGCGCCGGAGGTCGACAGATGGTCAGCCGAAACGCTCAGCTCACATCTTCGGGCGCGGGTACACCGGCTTGGCAGACGCGAACTGCTCGGGCGCGACCACGTCGATGTCGGTCTTCGAAGCCTGCAGCAATACACCACGGCCGCCTTCGTTTTGCCCGTTGACGAACTTGGTCGGGCCGTAGGGCATGGTCTCCGGGAACCACGCGCTCGCAGCCAGCGCGGCGATCACCTTGTCCTTGTCTGCGGACGCGGCGCGCTGCA
>JBFJZP010000279.1:0-4870 GCA_041622095.1 Burkholderiaceae bacterium
GTCACCGAGGTTGGTGCACAGGCCGATGGTGCGCGTCGTGTCGAGCAGCTGGAACGCGCGCGCGCGCGCCTGCTGCGGGTCGGACGCGCGCAGGTCGAACGACACCACCGCGCCGCCCTTGCCCGACTGCTGCGCCATCGCCAGCGCATGTTGCGGATGGCTGGGCAGCCCGGGGTAAAAGACGCGCGACACCTGCGGCTGCTGCTCGAGCCAGCGGGCCAGTTCGAGCGCGCGCTGGCATTGGGCCTCCATCCGGATGCCCAGCGTCTCCATGCCCTTGAGCACGACCCAGGCGTTGAACGGCGACAAGGTCATGCCGGCGCTGCGCAGCACCGGCAGCAGCACCGCGTTGATCATCTGACGGCTGCCACACAAGGCACCGGCCATCACCCGGCCCTGGCCGTCCAGGTACTTGGTGCCGGAATGCACGATCAGGTCGGCACCCAGTTCGACCGGGCGCTGCAATGCCGGCGTACAGAAACAGTTGTCCACCGCCAGCAAGGCGCCGGCCGCATGCGCGATGTCGGCCAAGGCACGGATGTCGCAGACATCGGTCAGCGGATTGGTCGGCGTTTCGGCAAACAGCAGCCGGGTGTTGGGCTTGACCGCGGCTTTCCATTGGGCCACATCGGTCTGCGAGACGAAGGTGCTCTGCACCCCGAACTTGCCGAACTCGCTGGCGATCAGCTTGATGGTGGAGCCGAACATCGAATGCGAGCACACCACATGGTCGCCCGCCTTGAGCAGCCCCATGCACATCAGCAGGATCGCCGACATGCCGCTGGCCGTGGCGATCGCCGCCTCGGTGCCCTCGAGTGCCGCCAGGCGCAGCTCCATGCTGGTCACCGTCGGGTTGCCGAGCCGGCTGTAGGTATAGCCCTGCTCCTCACCGGCGAAACGGCGTGCGGCGGTCTCGGCGTCGGGCTGCACATAACCACTGGTCAGGTACAAGGCCTCGGCGTTCTCGCCATACTGGCTTCGGTCCACCGCCGCATGCACGGCCAGTGTGTCCCGATGCAGGTTTGCGGGAATCTGCTTGTCGCTCATGCGTTGGTAGCCTTCTTGGCGCGTTTGACCGGGCGGTCGTCTTCCTCATCGTCCTCGCTGGCTTCGACACGGCTTTCACTCATGCGCAGGATGTCCTCCGCGGTGATGTCGCCGGTAACGTACTCGCCGTCGAAACACGAGGCATCGAAACCGTCGATCCGCTTGCTCAGCCCGCCGATCGCACTCTTCATCGCATCCACATCCTGGTAGATCAGGGCATCGCAGCCGATGATCTGCTGGATCTCGGCCACCGTGCGGTTGTGTGCCACCAGTTCGTCGGCGGTCGGCATGTCGATGCCATAGACGTTGGGATACCGCACCGGCGGCGCCGCGCTGGCCAGATACACCTTGCGCGCGCCGGCGTCGCGCGCCATCTGCACGATCTCGCGGCTGGTCGTGCCCCGCACGATCGAGTCATCCACCAGCAACACGTTGCGACCCTTGAATTCGCTCGGGATCACATTGAGCTTCTGGCGCACGGATTTCTTGCGCACCGCCTGACCCGGCATGATGAAGGTACGCCCGACATAGCGGTTCTTGACGAATGCCTCGCGGTACGGCAAGCCGAGCAATTGGGCCAGTTGGGCCGCACTCGGCCGGCTCGACTCCGGGATCGGGATCACCACGTCGATCTCGTTCGGCGGAACGGTCGACACGACACGCTTGGCCAGTGACGAACCCAGGTTGAGCCGCGCCTGGTATACCGAAATGCCGTCGAGCACCGAGTCGGGTCGGGCCAGGTAGACAAACTCGAAGATGCAGGGCTTGAGCTGCGTCTTTTCGGCGCACTGCTGGGCGTGCACCGTGCCCTTGAGGTCGATGAAGACTGCCTCGCCCGGATCGATGTTGCGCACGAGCTGGTGGCCGGTGCCTTCGAGCGCCACCGATTCGCTGGCGACCATGGTCGTGTCGTCGCCCTGCCCCAGGCACAGCGGACGGATGCCGAACGGATCGCGGAACGCCAGCACGCCATGGCCCGCAATCAAAGTGATCACCGCATACGAACCCCGGACACGCCGGTGCACATTGCGCACCGCGGCAAACAGGTCGCTCGGTTGCAGCGGCAGGCCCCTGCTGACGGTCTCGATCTCATGTGCCAGCACATTGAGCAGCACCTCGGAGTCGCTCTCGGTGTTGATATGCCGGTGATCGGTCATGAACAGCTCGGACTTGAGCGCCTGCGCATTGGTCAGGTTGCCGTTGTGCACCAGCACGATGCCGAACGGTGCATTCACGTAGAACGGCTGCGCCTCTTCCTCGCTGTAGGCATTGCCGGCGGTCGGGTAACGTACCTGGCCCAGACCACAGGTGCCCGGCAGGGCGCGCATGTTGCGCGTGCGAAACACATCGCGCACCAGGCCCTTGGCCTTGTGCATGAAGAACTTGCGCTCCTCCTGCGTGACGATGCCCGCCGCATCCTGGCCGCGGTGCTGCAACAGCAGCAATGCATCGTAGAGCAATTGATTGACCGGGGTGTTGCTGACAACACCAACAATTCCGCACATAGTTTTTTCCCGCTGGAGACTGACTTGCTGGCAACAACACCAGCGGCTCAATGGTTCTAGGGCAAGTACCTGCCAAATTCATGCGGCAACACCGGCTTGAGGCCCTTGACCGCGCCGGTAGCCCAGTCCGCGCCGACCGAATCGGTCCACCAGGCATCGCCTTGCAAGGGCGTCATGCTCACCAGCACCGCCACGGCGAGCAACACCACGACGCCGCGCATCGCACCAAACACCGCGCCCAGCACCCGGTCGGCCGGCCGCAAGCCGGCGACCTGGAACAGGCGGCTGACCAGCCAGGTCAATATCGACCCCGCAAAAACCGCTGCGATGAACACCAGGACAAAACCGGCGGCATAACGAATCGTCTCGCTGGAGCCGGCCATCGGCAGATACTGCGCAGCCGCCGGCGCAAACCATTGCGCCAGCAGGAAGGCGGCAAACCAGGTGGCCAGCGACAGCACTTCGTAGACCAGGCCGCGCCAGGCACCGATGGCCAGGGACAGCAGCAGCATTGCGAGAAAGATCCAGTCCAGTGCAACCATGGGCCCGTACCGCTTTACAAGGTCAGGATGGCGACCGGCAGGTTCAGCTTGCGGATCTTGTCGGCCGCCTTGGTGGCTTCGCCCTTGTCGGAAAATGGTCCGACCCGCACCCGGGTGCGCTCACCCTCATCGGTCTTGACCACTTGCGTATAGGTCTTGAGCCCGGTCGATTCGACCTTGCGACGTACGTCGCGTACTTTGGCGTCGTCTGCGAACGCGCCCACCTGCACCACGAAACGCTCGTCCGAGGCTGGCGTCGGCTTGGCACTGGCAGCGGCCGGCGTATTGGCAGGGGCCGCTGCGGCGACCGGCGTCTTGCTGGCGCCTGATACAGGCCGACCCTCGAGCAGCGCGCGGGCCTTCTGGGCGTCCAGCGCCTTGGCTGCAGCCAGTTCCGCTGCGGTCGATGCCGCCTTCTCGGGTGGCGTGGCCGCGGGCTGCGGCGGCGCAACGGCCGCGCTGCGGGTTTCGGTCTCGACGGACGGGGCCGGTGTTGCCGCAACCGGCGCTGGCAGCGTGGCGGCGGGCGCCGATGCGACGGCTGCAGCGGCGGCGGTGTTCGTGGCCGCCGGCGGCATGACCAGCGGCTTGGCCTTGTTCTTGTCGACGATGTCGATCGGCAGATCGACCGCTATCGGCCGGGGCTGGTTGTCGAAGATCATCGGAAAGCCGATGACACCCGCCAGCACCAGTACGGCCGCACCAATGAGCCGGTGCATGGCGCGCCTGCGCACCGCCTCGACGGTCGGGGCCGGAGCGACTGGCGCCGGCTGATCATCGCGACCCTTGCGGAACTTGAACAATGCCATGAGGGGGATTACGGATTCATGTGTCTGGCGTGAAGGCGCGGTATCCCGTCCTTGAGCACGCCACCCACGGTATGGAAGGATCCAAAGACCACGATTCTATCAGCCGGGTCTGCCTCGGCGACCGCTGCGCGCAGTGCCCGCACCGGGTCGGCAAAGGCCTGCGCCTGCGTGTCGGCGCGTTGGTTCACCCCCTGCCAGCGCTCCAGCAGACGCGCGCCGGTTTCCGCCCGCGCAATCGGCAAATCGGTGAAGTACCAGCGGTCGATGATCGGGTTGAGCCGCTCGAACATCGGCAGCAGGTCCTTGTCCGCCATGGCGCCGAACACCGCATGGGTGGTCGGGAAAAAGCCCATCGCATCCAGATTCACCGCCAGCGCCGACGCCGCATGCGGGTTGTGCGCCACATCGAGCACCAGCGTCGGCTCGCCGGGGACGATCTGGAAGCGCCCCGGC
This sequence comes from Burkholderiaceae bacterium, assembly GCA_041622095.1. Classification (GTDB taxonomy): domain Bacteria; phylum Pseudomonadota; class Gammaproteobacteria; order Burkholderiales; family Burkholderiaceae_C; genus CAISIP01. The sequence continues at coordinate 4,357 of JBFJZP010000279.1, forward strand.
AAGGCCACCATGGCCAGGCCATTGCGAATCGCCTGCGCCGTCACCGGAATGCGCTCGCGCAGCGCCGTCAAGGCCGCCAGCACGCCGCTGGCGTTGAGCAGTTGATTGGCCCCGCGCAGCGCGGGATAGGCCAGGCCGGCATAACGCCGGTCGCGCCCGGCCCAGGCCCATTGCTGCTTGTCGCCGGAGAAGTTGAAATCCACACCCAGGCGCCACAGGTCGGCACCGATCTCCAACGCATGGTCGAGCAGACTTTGCGGCGGCACCGGGTCGCTGACGATCGCCGGTCGTTCGGTCCGCATCACGCCGGCCTTCTCGCGTCCGATCGACTCGCGGTCCGGGCCGAGGAACTCCATGTGGTCCAGGTCGACGCTGGTGATGATGGCGCAGTCCGGGTCGATGATGTTGACCGCATCCAGGCGACCACCCAGCCCGACTTCCAGGATCGCCACGTCCAGATCGGCGCGCGCCATCAGGTCAAGGATCGCCAGCGTGGAGAACTCGAAATAGGTCA
>JBFJZP010000280.1:0-4858 GCA_041622095.1 Burkholderiaceae bacterium
GACAACAAGATCAGCCTGGATGGCCATACCGACGCCAGCCCCTATGGCAGCGGTGAACGTGGCTACAGCAACTGGGAACTGTCGTCCGACCGCGCCAATGCATCGCGCCGCGAACTGGTGGCGGCCGGCATGCCAGATGACAAGCTGGCCCGGGTCACCGGCATGGCGTCGAGCAACCTGCTCGAACCGCAGAGTCCACTCGGTCCGGTGAATCGGCGCATCAGCATCCTGGTGATGACCCGCGAGGCCGAGGAACGCCTGCTCGGCCGCGTGCGCACGCCGGTCGAGGTGGCGCCCCCGGCACCGGTCGCGAGCGCCGCCGTCAAGCGCTGACCGCGCTGGCGGCGCGCTGTCGTCATAATCAGGCGGTGAACAGCAAAAATTTCCGCCATGGCCAATGAACTGCGCTTCCTGGTAGTCGACGACTTCTCGACCATGCGCCGGATTGTCTGCAACCTGCTCAAGGAAAGCGGCTTCACCGAACTCGAGGAGGCGGAAGACGGCCAGTCGGCGCTGACCAAGCTGCGGGGCAGCCATTTCGACTTCGTCGTCTGCGACATCAACATGCCCAACGTCAACGGCCTGCAGCTGCTGGCCGAGGTCAAGAAGGATCCGGGCCTCAAGCACATCCCGATCCTGATGGTGACCGCCGAAGCGCGCAAGGAAGACATCCTGCTGGCAGCCCAGCTCGGCGCCGCCGGCTACGTGGTCAAACCCTTCACCAAGGCGATTCTCGAGGACAAGGTGATCTACATCCTCAAGAAGCTGGGCCTGCAGTAAGCCATCGCGCCGCCCGCCTGGCGGGCCGCATCCCCGGGCCGGCGCGACACGGCATGGACCCACAGCAGAATCCGCGCCCGCCCCGGGTGAAGTGACCGGTCATCCGCCGCCTTTTCGGGCTTTAGTTTGCGCAGGTGCTGATGACAATCGTGGGAACGACCCAACTCCCACGCCATGGAATCGAACAGCCAGGACCGGAACCTTCCGGCGACCGAGCGCAAACTGCAAAAAGCCATCGACGATGGCCAGGTCACCCGCTCGCGGGACCTGGGCCACCTCGCGGTGCTGGGCGTGGGCGCGCTGATGCTGATGGCGCTGGCGCCGGTCCTGTTCGAGCGCCTGCAACTGCACATGTCGCGCCAGCTCTCGTTCGACGCCGCAACCCTGCGTTCACCCGGCGACATGCTCGACCGGCTGCAGGACATGGCAGTCTGGGGCCTGATCGCCTGCGTCGTGTTCGCCAGCGCGACCATCGTCGCGGTGGTGCTGAGCAACATCTCCGTCGGCGGCTGGGTCAACTCGTCCAAGCCGCTGGTGCCGGACCTCAGCCGCATCAATCCGTTCAAGGGCTTTGGCCGACTGTTCACCAAGGACAAGCTGGCCGAGGTCGGCAAGATCCTGCTGATCGTCATCGTGTTGTCGATCATCGGTGTCGTTTACATGACCATGACGATACAACCGGTCGCCTCGCTGATCATGCAGCCGTCGGTAGCGGCGCTGAAGTACACGAGCGACTGGTTCACGACCGGCATGGGCCTGATGCTGCTGCTGATGCTGGTCGTGGCCGCGATCGACGTGCCGCTGCAGAAGTTCCTGCACAAGTCGCGGCTGAAGATGTCGCACCAGGAATTCAAGCAGGAGCACAAGGAGAGCGAGGGCAATCCGCATGTCAAGGGCAAGCTGCGCCAGCGCCAGCGCGAGTTGTCCAACAGCGCCAGCGTGACCGCGGTGCCCAAGGCGGATTTCGTCGTCATGAACCCGACCCACTTCGCCGTCGCCATCCGCTACGACGAAAAGACCATGGTGGCGCCGCAGGTCATCTCCAAGGGCGCCGACCTGCTGGCGATGCGCATCCGCGACCTGGCGCGCAGCCATTCGATTCCGGTGCTGCAGTCGCCGATGCTGGCGCGCGCGCTGTATGCGAATGCCGAGATCGGCCAGGACATCCCCTCCAGCCTGTACACCGCGGTGGCCCAGGTGCTGGCCTATGTGTACCGGCTCAAGGCGGCGCTGCGGGGCGAGGCGCCGATGCCGGGCGATCCGCCACATCCTGACATACCGGTCGAACTGGACCCGCAATCGCGCAATACGCAAAGGCCGGAATGAACCCGCTGATCAAGAACCTGCAGGCCCTGCTCGGCCCGTACGCGAGTTTCGCCAAGGGTGCCGCCGCGCCCGCCCTGGTGATCGCCGTGCTGGCGATGATGGTGCTGCCGCTGCCGCCGGCGCTGCTGGACGTCTTTTTCACGATCAACATCGCGGTGGCCTTGATGGTCATGATGGTGGCGGCCTACATGTTGCGCCCGCTGGACTTCGCCGCCTTCCCGGCGGTGCTGCTGCTCACGACGCTGATGCGCCTGTCGCTCAACGTCGCATCGACCCGCGTGGTGCTGATGGAAGGCCATACCGGCCCGGGCGCCGCTGGCGCGGTGATCGAGGCCTTCGGCCACTTCCTGATCGGCGGCAACTTCGCGGTCGGCCTGATCGTGTTCCTGATCCTGGTGGTGATCAACTTCGTCGTGATCACCAAGGGTGCGGAGCGGATCGCCGAGGTGTCGGCGCGGTTTGCACTCGATGCGATGCCGGGCAAGCAGATGGCGGTGGACGCCGACCTCAATGCCGGCACGATCGACGAGAAGGAAGCCAAGCGCCGGCGCGCCGAAGTATCCGAAGAAGCCGACTTCTACGGCTCGATGGACGGCGCGTCCAAATTCGTGCGCGGCGACGCGGTCGCCGGCATCCTGATCCTGCTGATCAACATCCTGGGCGGCTTCACCGTCGGCGTGTTGCAGCACGGCCTGAGCGCATCGCAGGCGGCCGACACCTACATCCTGCTGGCCGTCGGCGACGCGCTGGTGGCGCAGATTCCCGGCCTGCTGATCTCGGTCGCCGCGGCGATGGTGGTCTCGCGTGTCGGCAAGGAACACGACCTCGGCCGGCAGATCGTGCGCCAGATGTTCGTCTCGCCCAAGGTGCTGGGCATTGCCGCCACCATCCTGGCGGTGCTCGGTGTCATCCCCGGCATGCCGCACACGGTATTCCTGTCGGTGGCGGCGGTGCTGGCCTACATTTCCTGGGTGCTGGCGCACCAGGTGCCGGAGCCGGAGCCGGAGGTGGCCAGCGAAGCCGCGCCGGCCCACGACGGCGAGGCCAGCTGGGACGACCTGCAGCCGGTCGACCAACTCGGCCTGGAGCTGGGCTACCGCCTGATCGCGCTGGTCGACAAGTCACGCCAGGGCGACCTGCTCAATCGCATCAAGGGCGTGCGCAAGAAGTTTGCCCAGGAGGTCGGCTTCCTGCCGCCGGCGGTGCATGTGCGCGACAACCTGGAGCTCAAGCCCAGCGGCTACCGGATCACGCTGCGCGGCGTGATCGTCGGCGAAGGCGAGGCCTTCCCCGGCATGTTCCTGGCCATCAATCCGGGCGGCATCACCACGCCGCTGATCGGCACCGCCACCACCGACCCGGCCTTCGGCCTGCCGGCACACTGGATCGACGAGCGCCAGAAGGAAGCGGCGCAAATGGCCGGGTTTACGGTTGTTGATTCCGAGACCGTGATGGCCACACATTTGTCACACTTGATGCAGGTGCAGGCATCGCGTTTATTGAGCCGCACCGAGACCCAGCAACTGGTCGACCATGTCGCCAAACTGGCGCCCAAACTGATCGAGGAAGTCGTCCCGAAAATGGTGTCCATCGCCGTGTTCCAGAAAGTCCTGCAGTTGCTGCTGGACGAGTCGGTGCACATCCGCGACATCCGCACCATCGTCGAATCGCTGGCCGAACATGCGGCCACCATCACCGACCCGGCCGAGCTGGCCAAGCGCATCCGGGTCGCGTTGTCGCCGGCGATCGTGCAGCAGATCTACGGCCCGTCGCGCGAACTCAACGTGATCGCCATCGATCCGCCGCTCGAACGCCTGCTGGTGCAGGCGCTGGGCAACCCGGCCGGCGCGGCGCTGGATCCGGGCGTGGCCGACATGTTCACCCGCAACGCCGCCGAGGTGGCGCTCCGGCAGGAGGAAAGCGGCGTGCCGGCCTGCCTGCTGGTGCCCGACCCGATACGCGGCGCGATCGCCCGCCTGGTGCGCCGCGTCGCACCGCGCCTGCAGGTGCTGGCGCACAGCGAAATTCCTGAGACCCACACGATCCGAATCGGACCCATTCTGCGAGGTGCAGCATCATGAACATCCAACGATTCACCGGCGCCACGTCGCGCGAGGCCCTGGCCAAGGCCCGACATGCCTTTGGTGACGGCACCCTGATCCTGTCCAACCGCCAGACCGCGCTGGGTGTCGAGGTGATGGCCACGACCGAAGACAGCGTCTCGACGCTGGACGTGCGGGCCCAGACACCACCGGCGCCGCGCCCGGCCGCCGCCCCGGTGCGCGCGCCGGCAGCCGAACGCAGCGTGGTCGTCCGCACCCTGCCGGAGTCGCACCAGCAGGTGGCCCAGGACACCGAGCAGATGGCGATGAGCACCTTGTCGTTCCAGGACTATGTGCGCGAGCGCATGTTGCGCCGGCGCCAGACCGAGACGCCGGTGGCGGCCGAGGAACTCGGCCTGCGCACCGCGCCGCCGGCGCCCCGGGTACGCAGCGCGCCTCCCGCTCCCGCCATGCCTGTGACGCCGCCGGCTCCGGTCCAGGCTGCGGTTGCAGCACCTGCCAAACCGTCGGCGCCCAGCGTCGGCGCGCGCAGCATCGCGGACGAACTGCAGGCGATGCGCGACCTGATCGAAGACCGCTTCAACACCTTTGCCTGGCTCGGACAGACACGCCAGAACCCGATCCAGTCCAACCTGATGCTCAAGCTGGTGCGTGCCGGGTATTCACCGACGCTGGCGCGGGCCATCCTC